>CAZWZH010000136.1:0-53934 GCA_964638775.1 uncultured Pseudomonadales bacterium | reverse complement strand
CCAGACTGCGCTACGCCCCGCGGTTGCGCGCCGCATGATAACCAGAGTACCCGGCGATTAGAAGAAACGGCGCCCGTACCAACGGCTGCCGGGAGCGGGCGGAAGTAACGTGCTCAGGACTTGAGAAGCTGCAGCAGGCTTTCCATCTCCGCAATCATCTGCTTCACGAGCAGCCGGAACTGCGTCTGGTCCTGCCGGGCATCGTCGCCCGCCAGGCGTTGACGTGCCCCGTTGATCGTGTATCCCTGATCGTAGAGCAGCGAGCGTATCTGCCGGACGACGATCACGTCCTGGCGCTGGTAGTAGCGCCGGTTGCCCGTGCGCCTCACCGGATTGATCTGCGGGAACTCCTGCTCCCAGTAACGCAGCACGTGCGGCTTGACGTCGCAGAGTTCGCTGACCTCGCCGATTTTGAAGTACCGCTTGCCCGGTATGGGCGGCAACTCAGCCGTCGGTTCCTGGTCCACCGTAGCCCTCCACCCGGGCTTTCAGCTTCTGGCCGGGCCGGAAGGTCACCACGCGCCTGGCGGTGATTGGAATCTCTTCCCCGGTCTTCGGATTGCGGCCCGGCCGTTCGCCCTTCTCCCGCAGATCGAAGTTCCCGAAGCCCGAGAGCTTGACCTGCTCGTTCCCTTCAAGCGAACTGGAGACCTCATCGAAGAACAGTTCCACGATCTCCTTCGCTTCACGCTTGTTGAGACCCAGTTCCTCGAACAGCCGATCCGCCATTTGTGCTTTTGTCAGTGCGCCCACTGATGTTCTCCCATCCACAAGGTCGACCCGGACGCGGCGCGGCGGGCGTTTCCTTTGCTAACGGAACCTATCGGATCCTACCGGAGCCTGGCCCCCAACCTCGATTGCAGGGCCGCCACCGCCTTGGCCACATACCCGGATATGTCTCGCTCGGTAAGGGTCGCCGATGGATGCTGAAACGTCAAGCCTACAGCAACACTTTTTTCATTAGAATCAATGCTTTTTCCTCGATAGACGTCAAACAGTCTTAACTCGACGAGGATATCGCCCAGGGCATCGGCCAGGGTGGACTGCACCTGTGCGGCGGTAACGCGCTCGTTCACCACCAGGGCGAGGTCGCGGCGGACGCTCGGCATTCGGGAAATGGGCGAGTACTTGCGCTGCCGGTTCGACAGTACCGCATCGCTCGGCAACTCGAACACATGGACGCCCGGCCCGACATCGAGGCGGTGCTCGAGTTCCGGGTGCAACCGGCCCAGGCGGCCCACCCGTTCGCCGCCGAGGATCACAACCGCCTGCTGGCCCGGGTGCAGAACCGGGTCGTCGCCCGGCTGGAAGGCAACGTCTTTCGCGCCCGCCCATGCGAGCAACTGTTCCACCTGCCCCTTGATATCGAAGAAATCCACCTCCGCCGACTCCGTATGCCAGCTCTCCGGGGTCCGCTCGCCCCAGAGCAGGCCACCGAGCATCGAGACCTGCCGCGGGCCGCTCCGCTTCGGGTCGCTCTCGGGCGTGAAACAGTAGCCGAGTTCGAACAGGCGCACCGCCTCGTGTTGCCGCTGTGTGTTGAAGCGCAGCGCATACACGAGCCCCGGCAACAGGCAGGTGCGCATGACCGACTGCTCGGCCGACATGGGATTGGCGAGCGGAACCGGATTCCCCCGCGGGTCAAGCAGGTCTTGGGTAACCGGATCGACGAAACTGTATGTGATGACTTCCTGGAATCCGGCCGCGGCCAGCAGGCGCTTGACCGACCGTTCGTCGTTATGGCCCAGCGGCGCCGGACGCAGGGCCAGGGCCACATCCGGCAACTGGCTCGGAATGCGGTGGTATCCGTAAATGCGGCAGACCTCTTCGACCAGATCCGCCTCGATACGAATGTCGAAGCGATGGCTCGGCACGGAAATGGTCCAGACGATGCCGGCGGCTTCCGTTTCGCTCCGCTCAAGAAGCTCGAAGTCGAGCCGGGCCAGTGCCCGGTCTACCTCGCCCGGCGGGATGGCCACGCCCGCCAGTTCATCCAGGCGCGCCTGGCGCAGCGAGACCGTCGGGCGGGTGGGCAGGTGATCCCGATCGACGGATTCCAGTACCGGCCCCGCCTCTCCCCCGACGATCTCGAGAAGCAGACCGGTGGCGCGCTCCACGGCCTGGGCCTGCAGTTCGAAATCGACCCCGCGTTCGTAGCGATGCGAAGCGTCGGTGTGCAGGCCCAGCCGTCGCGCCGCGCCGGCAACCGCCAGGGGCGCAAAGAAGGCGCACTCCAGGAAAACATTGACCGTATCCAAGCCCACACCGCTCCGCTCGCCGCCCATGACCCCCGCCACCGCCACCGGCCCGCTGCCGTCGGCAATCAGCAGAACTTCGGGATCGGGCTCGATCTGCCGGCCATCGAGCAGGGTCATGGTCTCGCCCTCCAGCGCCCACCTGACCACGATGCCGCCGTCCAGCCGGTCGAGATCGAAGGCGTGCATGGGCTGCCCGAGTTCGAGCATCACGTAGTTGGTTACGTCGACCACCGGGTCGATGCTGCGGAGCCCCGAGCGACGAAGCCGTTCCGCCATCCAGAACGGCGTTGCGGCGCCGACATCGATGTTTTCGATAACCCGGCCCAGGTAGCGGGGACACCCGGCGCCGTCCTCGAGGGTTACCGGGAAGGTGGATTCGATGGACGCGGGAACAGGCGGCGCCCGCCAATGACGCACGGGCAGGTCGTTGAGAACGCCCACCTCCCGCGCGAGCCCGCGCAATCCGAGACAGTCGCCGCGATTCGGCGTGAGATCCACATCGATCGAGACATCGTCAAGGCCGAGAGCCGCGGCCAGGCCGGCGCCGACCTCGCAGTCGTTGCCCAGCTCGACGATGGTTTCGGACTCCGTGCCCAGACCCAGTTCGACGGCGCTGCACAACATGCCCGCCGAGCTGACCCCGCGCAGCTCCGCTTCGGCGATTTCGATCTCGCCGGGCAGCACCGCGCCGATGCGCGCATAAGCGGAAAGCAGCCCCGGCCGCGCGTTGGGCGCCCCGCAGACCACCTGGTGCCGGCCGGCCCCATCGGAGACGGCACACACCTGAAGATTGGGGGCATGGGGATGGGGTTCCACCGCGTCGATGCGGGCCACAACCGTGCCTTGCAAGGCCTGGGCGACAGGCTCCACCCCGTCTACCTCGAGCCCGGCCATGGTGAGCTGATCGAGCAACTCGTCGCGGCCGATCTCCGGATCGACCCACTCCCGCAGCCATGCTTCGCTGAATTTCATGTTCGCCGGGCTAGTTGAACTGCCTGAGGAAACGCAGGTCGTTCTCGAAGAACATGCGGTTGTCGTTGACCTCGTAGAGCAGCATGGCCAGGCGGTCACCGCCCATGCCGAAAGCAAACCCCGACCAGGTCTCCGAATCGATGCCGGACATCTCCAGCGCGTTCGGATGCACCAGCCCGCAACCCATGATTTCCAGCCAACCCGTATAACTGCAGACACGGCAGCCGCTGCCCATGCAGTTCACGCACTGAACGTCCACCTCGGCCGAAGGCTCCGTGAACGGAAAATAGGAAGGCCGGAAGCGAAGGGCCAGGTCGCGGTCGAAAAACCGCCGCACGAAATCGGTAACCGTGCCTTTCAGGTGTGCGAAGCCGATGCCGCGGTCGACGACCAGGCCCTCGATCTGGTGGAACATGGGCGTGTGGGTCAGATCGCTTTCGCGGCGGTAGACGCGGCCCGGGCAGATCACCCGGATCGGCGGCTCCTGCGACTCCATGACATGCACCTGGGCCGGAGACGTGTGGGTACGCAGCAGGGTGCCGTCCCCGAAATAGAAAGTGTCGTGCATGGAGCGGGCGGGATGATGGTGCGGAATGTTGAGGGCTTCGAAATTGTGGTAGTCGTCCTCGATCTCGAGGCCCGCGAACACATCGTAGCCCGCACCGGTGAAAATCCCTTCGACCCGGGCGATCACCTGGGTAACCGGATGCAGGCCGCCCGCCGCGGGGCGGCGGCCCGGCAGTGTCACGTCGACAGTCTCGGCAGCGATCTCGGCGGTCAACTGTTCCCCGACGAGCGCCTGTTTCCGGTCTGCGATGGACGCCTGCAGCCGTTCCTTGGCCGCATTGATGGCGGCGCCCGCCTTCGGGCGCTCGGCGGCATCCATCCTGCCGAGGGACTTCAGGAGCGCGGTGAGTTCGCCCTTCCTGCCCAGATAGCGAACCCGGACGGCTTCCAGGCTCGCTTCGTCCCGGGCCTGGCCGACCGCCGATTCAGCGTTTTGGAGGACCTGATCAACGTTCATGGCGCGAGGCTGCGTTTGGGCCCGGGTCAGTGTATCCGGGCGATGGCGATGCGCGGGGCGGGTGGTGCGGCGCCCGCGGCGCGGGATTGGCGGGAGATGCGCGCGGGATTCATGCCGCCAGGGCGGCCTTGGCCTGTTCCGCGAGGGCTTGAAACGCCTCCTTCTCGTGCACGGCGAGATCCGCCAGAACGCGCCGGTCGACCTCGATGTTCGCCTGCTTGAGCCCGGCGATCAGGCGGCTGTAGGACAGGCCGTGCTGGCGCGCGGCGGCGTTGATGCGAACGATCCACAGCGACCGGAACTGGCGCTTGCGCTGCCGCCGGTCTCGATAGGCGTATTCGCCGGCGCGGATGACGGCCTGCTTGGCGACCCTGAAACTGCGGCTGCGGGCTCCGTAGTAGCCCTTGGCCTGCTTGAGGACCTTCTTGCGCCGCGCCCGCGAGGCGACGCTGCGGCTTGCTCTGGGCATCGATGACTCTCCTGGCCGGGCCCGCGCTCAACGGGCCTTCTTGGGCAGCATGCGTTTCAGGCTCGGCACGTCCGCCGCCGATACGCTCTCAAAACCGCGCAGCCGCCTTTTACGCTTCTGCGGCTTTTTCGTCAGAATGTGGTTTCTGTTCGTTCGACGATGCTTGAAACCCGAACTGGTGCGCCGGAACCGCTTGGCGGCGCCCCGTTTTGTCTTGAGCTTCGGCATGACCCGCTCCGTAAGTTTTCCGTTCGTTCCAGCGACGCATCGCGTCGGCTCAACGCGGCGTCAGGACTGGGCCCTTCTGGCTTTCATTCGCTTCTTGGGGGCAAGCACCATGACAACCTGGCGGCCTTCGAACCGGGGTTCGGTCTCGACGGAGCCAAGTTCGGCCAGGTCCGATTCGATGCGCGACATCAGTTGCATGCCGATCTCGGGATGGACCATCTCGCGGCCGCGAAACCGGAGCGAAACCTTGGCCTTGTCGCCGTCTTCGAGGAACCGGACGAGATTGCGCAGCTTCACCTGGTAATCGCCCTCTTCCGTGCCCGGACGGAACTTCATTTCCTTGACGTGGATCTGCTTCTGCTTCTTGCGCTGGGCCGCCCGGGTTTTCTTGATCTCGAACAGGTGCTTGCCGTAGTCGAGGACCTTGACAACCGGCGGGTCGGCGTCCGGTGCGATGAGCACGAGATCCATGCCGTCGCGCCTGGCCTCGCCCAACGCCTCTTCCCGGGAGACGATGCCCACCTGCCTGCCATCCGATGCGATCAACCGTACGTTTCGAGCCATGATTTCTTCATTGAGAAGAGAACGCTCGAACCGCTTGCCGCCCTTTTTAATAGGTGCTCTCCATATATACCCTAGCCAGCCAGACAAACCGCCATTCCGGCGGAGCGCGGCATTCTACTGCCCTGCCAAGCGCGGTACAACCGAACCGAACGGCCCGGCCACCGGACAGAACACGGTCAAATGTATCGCACCGCGAGCCCCGAAGAAATGGGCATATCGCCATTTGCAGTGACAGCTTTTGCCCGATTACCATTGCGGCGTCGGCTTACAGGCGCGTAGCTCAGTTGGTTAGAGTGCTACCTTGACATGGTAGAAGTCGGCGGTTCGAGTCCGCCCGCGCCTACCACCGCCGTCCCGCAAGTCCGGCCCGCACCCCTTGAATCACGGCTGCAACCGCCGCACCTCCCATTGCGCTTCACCGCACGGAACATACAGAAACCGGTCGTGCAACCGGCCGGAGCGGCCCTGCCAGAACTCGAATTCGTCCGGGCACAGGCGATACCCGCCCCACCTCGCCGGCCGCGGCGGCCCGCCGCCGGGAAACCGCGCGCGCAGGTCCGCCACCGCCCGTTCCAGGGCCGCCCTGTCGCCGACCGGCGCCGACTGCACGGACGCAGCGGCCGCAAACCGGCTCTCCTCCGGCCGGCTCAGGAAATACGCCTCGGACGTTTCCGCGGCAAGCTTCTCGACCGACCCCGAAATCCGCACCTGCCGATCGAAGTCCCGCCAATAGAACACCGCCGAAGCCCGGGGGTTCTCCGCCAGTTCGGCACCCTTGCGGCTTCGGTCATCCGAATACCAGCAGAATCCACGGACATCGAAGTGCTTGAGCAGCACGATACGCACGGAAGGCGCGCCGTCAGGCCCGGCGGTGGCGAGCGCCATGGCCGTCGCATCCTTCGCGCCGCTGTCGGTAGCCGCCTGCAGCCACCGCGCAAACATGTTAACCGGATCGGCCGCAAGGTCCGAACGCCGCAAAGACCGCACACCGTATTCCCGGCGCCGACTGCGTTGATCGTATTCGCCGGTCACGCCAGCAGCCGCTCCTCGCGGATTTCCCGAATACGGTCGCGAATTTCCGCCGCCTGCTCGAACTCCAGATTCCGCGCGTGCTCAAGCATCTGCTTCTCCAGCCTCTCGAGCAGCCTGCCGAGCGCCTTCGGGTCTTCCGGCACTTCCACCTTCGCCCCGCGGCGGTCCCGTGCGCGCCGCGGCGCCTTGCGCGCTTCGCCCGGGCCGGGAGCACGGGCGCCCTCCATGACATCGGCAACCTGCTTGCGGATGGTCTGCGGCGTAATGCCGTGGGCCTCGTTGAAGGCAACCTGCTTGGCCCGGCGCCGGTCGGTCTCATCGATCGCCCGCTGCATGGAACCCGTCATCAGGTCCGCATACAGAATCGCACGGCCGTTGACGTTGCGCGCCGTGCGGCCGATGGTCTGAATCAACGACCGCTCGGCGCGCAGAAAGCCTTCCTTGTCGGCATCGAGAATCGCCACCAGGGAAACCTCCGGAATGTCCAGGCCCTCCCGCAGCAGGTTGATGCCCACCAGCACGTCGAACTCGCCCATGCGCAGGTCGCGGACGATCTCCATGCGCTCCACCGTGTCGATGTCGGAGTGCAGGTAGCGCACCCGAACGCCGTGATCGTCGAGATAGTCCGTCAGGTCTTCGGCCATGCGCTTGGTGAGGGTGGTGACCAGAACGCGCTCGCCCCGGCCGACCGTTGAGTTGATCTCGCCGAACAGGTCTTCCACCTGGGTCGACGCCGGCCGCACGTCCACGCTGGGGTCCACCAGCCCGGTGGGCCGCACCACCTGCTCCACCACCTGCCCGGCATACTCTTCTTCATACGGGCCGGGCGTTGCTGAAACGAAGATCATCTGCGGGCTCATCCGTTCCCATTCGTCGAAGCGCAGCGGCCTGTTGTCCAGCGCCGAAGGCAGCCGGAAGCCGTATTCCACCAGGGTTTCCTTGCGCGACCGGTCGCCGCGGTACATGCCGCCCAACTGCGGCACGGTGACGTGCGACTCGTCGATGACCAGAAGCGCGTTCGCCGGCAGGTAGTCGAACAGGGTCGGCGGCGGCTGGCCGGGCTCGCGTCCCGACAGGTACCGGGAATAGTTCTCGATACCGGAGCAGTACCCGAGTTCCTTGATCATCTCCAGGTCGAAGCGGGTTCGCTGCTCCAGCCGCTGCGCCTCGACCAGTTTGTTGTGGGCCTGCAGATGGTCGACGCGGTCGCGCAGTTCGTCCCGGATGTCGTCGAGCACCGCGAGTATGCGTTCACGGGGCGTCACGTAGTGGGTCTTCGGAAACACGGTGAAGCGCGGCACCCGGTTTACCACCTCGCCGGTCAGCGGATCGAAGATCGAGAGGTTCTCGATTTCGTCGTCGAAGAGTTCCACGCGCAGGGCTTCCTTTTCCGACTCGGCGGGATAGATGTCCACCACATCGCCCCGCACGCGGTAGGTGCCCCGCTGGAACGCCGTGTCGTTGCGCGTGTACTGCAGCTCCGCGAGCCGGTGGATGATATAGCGCTGGTCGACCCGGTCGCCCCGGTCGAGGTGCAGCACCATCTGCAGGTACGACTGGGGGTCGCCCAGCCCGTAGATGGCGGAGACCGAGGCGACGATGACGGTGTCCCGGCGCTCGAGCAGCGCCTTGGTGGCCGACAGGCGCATCTGCTCGATGTGCGCGTTGATGGAGGCGTCCTTTTCTATATACGTATCCGAAGCAGGCACATAGGCTTCCGGCTGGTAGTAGTCGTAATAGGAAACGAAATACTCCACCGCGTTGTGCGGAAAGAACTCGCGAAACTCCCCGTAGAGCTGGGCGGCCAGGGTCTTGTTCGGCGCCAGCACCAGGGTCGGCCGCTGCACGGCCTGAATGACGTTGGCGACGGCGAAGGTCTTGCCCGACCCGGTCACGCCGAGCAGGGTCTGATGGCTCAGGCCCGCGCCGAGCCCGTCCACCAGCCCGGCGATGGCCGACGGCTGGTCGCCAGCGGGGCGATAGTCGGCAACGACCTCGAATTCCGCTAGCGCCCGCGCCACTTTCGAGCCTTCCTTTTGAGCACCGGTCCGCGATCCATCGAATGCACTTCGTTCCAGGCGGTAGTGTACAGCTTGGAACCTGAGCGCCGGGGCGCGGTTTCGGCTAAAATCGCCGCCCTTTTTCCGCGGCCTGACCAGGTCAGGGAGGCTTTTTTGGCGGACGAACTCGCCGATTCGATCAGCCACGTGGTGCGCTTCGCCGGCGATTCCGGCGACGGCATTCAATTGCAGGGCCAGCAATTCACCGTGGCATCGGCGCTGGCCGGCCACGATCTGTCCACCCTGCCGGACTTTCCGGCGGAGATCCGCGCGCCGGCCGGCACCCTCTATGGCGTTTCCGCCTTCCAGATCCAGTTCGGGGGCGACCGCATCACCACGCCCGGGGACGAGCCGGACGTGCTGATCGCCTTCAACCCGGCCGCGCTCGCCGTGAACCTGCCGAATCTCGTTGCCGGCGCACTGGTCATCGTCGACGAAGGCGCTTTCACCGCCCAACGCCTCAAGCGCGCCGGCCTCGCCGCCAACCCGCTGGAAGACGGCACGCTCGAGCCCTATCACGTGTGCCGTGTCGACATCTCGCGCCTGAATATGGAGGCCGTGAAGCCGTTCGGCCTGGGCGCCAAGGACTCGGCCCGCTGCAAGAACTTCTGGGCGCTGGGCCTCGTGCTCTGGATGTTCGATCAGCCCCGGGACGCATCGGCTCACTGGATCCAGAAGAAGTTCGCCGGCAACCACGCCGTGCGCAACGCCAACCTGGCGGCGCTGGCGGCGGGCCACGCCTACGGCGAGACGGCGGAGATGAGCCACATCCTGTCCCGGCACCCGATTCCGGAAGCGCCGCTGGAGGCAGTGGAGTACCGAACCGTCACCGGCGCCGAAGCCTTGTCGCTCGGAATCGTCGCCGCCGGTGAACTAGCGGACATCGAGATCCTGTTCTGCTCCTATCCGATCACGCCGGCCTCGGCGCTGCTGCACCATCTGACGGGCCTGGACGAAGCCGGCGTCGCCACCTTTCAGGCGGAGGACGAGATCGCCGCGGTCTGCTCCGCCATCGGCGCCTCCTACGCGGGGAAACTCGGCGTGAGTTCAAGTTCCGGGCCCGGCGTCGCGCTCAAGACCGAGGCGCTGGGCCTGGCCGTGGCGGCGGAACTGCCCCTGTTGCTCGTCAACTCCCAGCGGGCCGGCCCGTCCACCGGCATGCCGACAAAAACGGAACAGAGCGACCTTTACCAGGCCGTCTACGGGCGCAACGCCGACACGCCCCTTCCCGTGCTGGCCCCGCACTCGCCTGCCGACTGCTTCCCCACGGCCATCGAAGCCGTGCGAATCGCCCTGCGTCACATGACCCCGGTGATACTGCTCACCGACGGTTACATCGCCAACGCTTCGGAACTCTGGCCCATTCCGGATATCGATGACGTAGAGCCCATCGAGAACACCAAGCCCACCGGCGCCACCGAAGGCCGCATCTGGAACCGCGACCCGGAAACGCTCGCGCGGCTCTGGGCCACGCCCGGCGATGCCCGCTACCTGCACCGTATCGGCGGCATCGAGAAAGACATCGATACCGGACACATTTCCTACGACGCCGCCAACCACCAGGCGATGACGGATTTGCGCAGGAACAAGATCGAAAAGGTTGCGGATTTCCTGCCCGAACAGACGATCGACCAGGGGGTGCAGGGCGGCCTGGCCGTGGTGGGCTGGGGCTCCACCTACGGCGCCATCTATCAGGCCGTCAAGGACAGCCTCAAGGACGGGCTGGCCGTCGCCCATGTGCATCTCCGGTACCTGAGTCCGCTGCCGCCAAACCTGGGCAAGCTGCTGGCCGGTTTCGATCGGGTGCTGGTCCCCGAACTGAACACCGGTCAGCTCGCCACCGTTTTGCGCGACAGGCTGCTGGTCGAAGTGGAGCAACTCAACAAGGTCACCGGGCAACCGCTGACCGTAGCCGAAGCAAGGGCGGCCATTGCCGAACTCGCACGGCCGCGCATCAGGGAGGCAAGCAATGCCTGACCTCTCCTTCAAGGACTTCGCCACCGACCAGGAAGTGCGCTGGTGCCCCGGCTGCGGCGACTATTCCATTCTGAAGGCCGTGCAACGGTCCCTCGCCGAAGCCGGCGCAAAACCGGAGAACACCGTGTTCGTCTCCGGCATCGGCTGCTCGTCGCGCCTCCCCTACCACATCGAGACCTACGGATTTCACACCATCCACGGCCGGGCGCCCGCCATCGCCACCGGCGTGAAGCTCGCCAACCCCGAACTCGACGTCTGGGTAGTCACCGGCGACGGCGACGGGTTGTCCATCGGCGGCAATCACCTGCTGCACGCCCTGCGCCGCAACGTCGACCTGAACATCCTGCTGTTCAACAACGAGATCTACGGGCTGACCAAGGGCCAGTACTCGCCGACCTCGCGTGTCGGCACCACCAGCCCCTCGAGCCCCGGCGGTTCCGTCGACCGGCCCGTGCAGCCCGGCCCCTTCGCCATCGGCGCCGGCGCCACCTTCGTGGCCCGCGCCGTGGACATCGACCAGAAGCGGCTGCCGGGCCTGCTGAACGAGGCGCGGGCCCACCACGGCGCCGCCTTCGTCGAGATCCTCCAGAACTGCATCGTCTACAACAAGGACGTTTTCGACACCGTCGCCAACCGCAAGACCGCCGCCGACCACCAGATCCACGTTCAGCACGGCCAACCCCTGCTGTACGGCCAGGACAACCGCAAGGGGCTGCGCCTGAACCCGCGCACCCTGAGCCTGGAAGGCGTCATGGTCAACGGCAGCGGGGCCTGCGCAGAGGATATCCTGGTCCACGACGAGACCAACGTGGCCCTGGCGCACATGCTGCTCAGCATGGAGCCGCCGCTACCGACGGCCCTCGGCGTCATTCACCGCCGGGGCGCCGAGAGTTTCGAACGCTCGTTCTGGAACGCCAAATCCCGGGAACGGCGGCAAAAGGTTGTCAATCTCCTGCATCGGGGCAACCTGGTCGACCGGAGATAGCAGTTCTTACCCCTGCACTCGGAGCGCTGACGTGGAAGGAACAACGCCGATTCTCGGAAAAGAGTTTGCATGCGGCGCTTCCCTTTCGGCGCGTTAAGCTCGTCCGAAATCCTTGAATGCTGCAGGATGATGTGGCCGTGCGCCGAAAGGGAAGCGCCGTATGCGAACTCGCTGCCAGGTGCCGGGGTTCTTCTATGGACGGAACGGTTTCAAATCAACAGCGAGTTCGCTATAGCTGCGTATCGATCGGCAGTTCCGTACTGTTCTTGATCTCGGTCACCGCAATGTGCGAATGCAATTCTCCGATGAACGGGCTGCTCAGCAGCGTGTTGCGCACGAACGCTTCGTAGTGTGCGATGTCCCGCGTGACGATCTTCAGCACGTAGTCCCAGATGCCGGCCATGGTGTAGCACTCCACCACTTCCGGGTGCCGGGCCATGGACGCTTCGAATTCCTCCAGCTTGCGGCGCCCGTCGGTCGTCAGGTTGACCGTGGCGAACACCACCACTTCCATTCCGAGCGCGCGCCGGTCGAGCAGGGCAACCCGCTTCCTGACGTATCCCGCCTGTTCGATGCGGTTGATGCGGCGCCAGCAGGGCGACTGGGAGAGATTGAGGCGCTCGGCAATGGCTCCTGTGGTGAGGCTTGCATCGTTTTGCAGCAAGCGCAGGATTTCAACGTCAGTTTTACCGAGTCGAAACGGCATTTTTTTCGTTCTTTGCATATATTGAGAATAAATTATGCTTCAACAGAAGAATGATATTACTAATTAGAATAGAAATCTGCGCCGGTGGGAGTACCATAAAGATCAAGAAGAATCGCGCGATCAAGATATAGCAATGGCAAACCCGGCTCCCGTGCTGCACCCCACCTCGCTCGACGACAAGTACGCACTGGAGAAGGGACGCGCCTACATGACCGGCATCGAGGCGCTGGTGCGCCTGCCGATCATGCAGCATCAGCGCGACCGCGCCCGGGGCCTGAACACGGCGGCGTTCATCTCCGGCTACCGGGGCTCGCCGGTGGGCGGCTTCGACCAGGCCCTGTGGCGTGCCAGAACCTGGCTCGACGAGCACAACATCCATTTCAATCCCGGCGTGAACGAGGAGCTCGCCGCCACGGCCGTATGGGGCAGCCAGCAAACCAACCTGTTCGCCGGCGCCAAGTACGACGGCGTCTTCGGCATGTGGTACGGCAAGGGCCCCGGGGTCGACCGCAGCGGCGATGCCTTCAAGCACGCCAACGCCTGCGGCACCTCCCCCCATGGCGGGGTGCTGGCCATCGCCGGCGACGACCACGCGGCCAAGTCGTCCACCCTGCCCCACCAGTCGGAACACGTCTTCATCGGCACGTCCATACCGGTGCTCAACCCGGCCAACGTGCAGGAAGTGCTCGATCTCGGCATCTACGGATGGGAAATGTCGCGCTACAGCGGCTGCTGGGTGGCGATCAAGGCCATCACGGACAACATGGATTCCGCCATCTCCGCCCAGATCGATCCGGACAGGGTCGAGATCGTCATTCCGGAAGATTTCGAGATGCCCGAGGGCGGCGTGCACGCGCGCTGGCCGGATTCCTGGCATGAGCAGGAAGTGCGCCTCAACCGCTACAAGATCTACGCCGCCCGGGAATTCGCCCGCGTCAACCGGCTCAACCGCATCGTCATCGACAGCCCCAGGGCGCGGTTCGGCATCGTCACCACCGGCAAGGCCTACCTGGACGTGGCGCAGGCGCTGGAAGACCTGGGCATCGACGAGGCGACGGCCGCCCGTATCGGCCTGCGCGTCTTCAAGGTGGGCATGAGCTGGCCGCTGGAGCCGGTCTCTGCGCATCAGTTCGCCGACGGGCTGGAAGAGATCCTGGTGGTCGAGGAAAAGCGCTCCATCGTCGAAGACCAGCTCACCGGCCAACTCTACAACCGGCCCGTGGGTAAGCGGCCGCGCGTTGTCGGCGAATTCGACGAGACCGGACAGATCCTGCTGCCCAACTACGGCGAGTTGACGCCCGCGGCCATCGCCCGCGTCATTGCCGGGCGCATCTCACGCTTCCACGAATCCGACGCCATGCGCGCCCGGCTCATGTTCCTGGAACACAAGGAACGCTCCCTGGCACGGCCGCGCAAAACCGCCGAGCGCACCCCCTACTTCTGCTCGGGCTGTCCGCACAACACCTCCACGCGCGTTCCGGAAGGCAGCCGCGCCGCCGCCGGCATCGGCTGCCATTACATGGCCACCTGGATGCCGGACAGACCCACCGCCACCTTCACCCAGATGGGCGGCGAAGGCGCTGCCTGGATCGGGCAGGCGCCGTTCACCGACACGTCCCACATCTTCCAAAACCTGGGCGACGGCACCTACAACCACTCGGGCATCCTGGCCATCCGCGCGGCCCGGGCCGCCGGCGTCACCATGACTTACAAGATTCTCTGCAACGATGCCGTGGCCATGACCGGCGGCCAGCCGCTGGACGGCGAGTTCTCCGTCGAGAACCTGATCTACCAGTTGCGCGGCGAGGCCATCGAGCGTATCGCGCTGGTCAGCGACGAACCCGGCTCCTGGCAGGGTCGGTTCAAGGACGTGCCCGGCTTCAGCCTGCACCACCGCGACGAGATGGATGCCCTGCAGCGCGAACTGCGCGAGTTCAAGGGCGTCTCGGTGCTGGTCTACCAGCAGACCTGCGCCGCCGAGAAACGCCGCCGCCGCAAGCGCGGCCTCATGGAAGACCCGCCCAAACGGGTGTTCATCAACGACGAAGTCTGCGAAGGGTGCGGCGATTGCAGCCGCGCCTCCAACTGCCTTTCCGTGGTGCCCCTGGAGACGGAACTCGGCCGCAAGCGCAAGATCGACCAGAGCGCCTGCAACAAGGACTATAGCTGCGTCAAGGGGTTCTGCCCGAGCTTCGTGACCATGCACGGCGGCGAACTGGCAGAGCGCCCGGGAATCGCCCGCTCGGTCGGCAAAGCGTTCGACGACTTGCCCGAGCCGCGGTTGCCGGCCATCGACGCACCCTGGAACGCCATCGTCACGGGCGTCGGCGGCACGGGCGTGCTTACCGTAACGGCCATGGTCGCCATGGCGGCACACATTGAAGGCAGGGGCTGCGCGACCATGAACCAGACCGGCCTCGCCCAGAAGTTCGGCGCCGTGGTAAGCCATGTTCGCGTGGCGAACCAACAGGACGACATCAAAGCCGTTCGCATCTCCGCCGGCGAGGCCGACCTGATGCTGGGTTGCGACCTGGCGGTGGCCTCCGGCTTCGAGGCCCTGGCCAAGGTCCATGCCGGCCGCTCAAGCGCGGTGGTGAACTGCGCGGAAGTACCGAACGCCGCCTTCGTGCTCAATCCGGACGCCGAGTTCCTTACCGCCGAAATGCAGCAGACCATCCGCGAGGAAGTCGGGGAAGACCGCTGCCACTTCATCGACTCCACCGGCATTGCCACCGAACTGCTCGGCAACTCCATCGCCGGCAACCTGTTCCTGCTCGGCTTCGCCTGGCAGCGGGGCCTGGTTCCCGTCAGCCGCCAGGCACTGGAGAGGGCCGTTGAGATCAACGGCGTCGCCGTGGCGTTCAACAAGCAGGCATTTCTGTGGGGCCGCCGCGCCGCCAACGACCCGCAACGCGTCACCGGTCTGGTCGAATCGGCTCTCGAGAAGCCGCGGCGCCTGTCGCTCGATGACCTGACCGCCGACCGGGCAGATCGCCTGACCGCCTATCAGAACGCCGCCTACGCGCGGAACTACACCGAGTTCGTCAACCGCGTCAGCGAGACGGACAACCACCCGGAACGGCAACTGACCCGGGCTGTTGCCGAAGCGCTGTACAAGCTCATGGCCTACAAGGACGAGTACGAAGTGGCGCGCCTCTACACCGACGGCGATTTCCGGCGCAAGATCAAGGCGCAGTTTTCAGGCGACTACAAGCTCCGCTTCCACCTCGCGCCGCCGCTGTTGTCCCGGAGAGACCCGCACACCGGCCACCTGATCAAGCGTGAATTCCCGGGATGGACCCTCCATCTGTTCGCCCTGCTGGCGAAACTCCGATTCCTGCGCGCTTCCGTCTTCGACCTGTTCGGATATTCCGGAGAAAGTCGGCGGGAGCGCCAGGACATCGTTGACTACCGCACCCTGATCGAGGAATTGCTGACTGAACTCACCGACGCAAATTATGCAGCAGGCGTGCAACTCGCGGAGTTGCCCCTGCAGTTGCGCGGTTTCGGCCACGTCAAGGATGACAACCGGGCCAAGCTGAATCTCCAGCGCAACCGCCTGCTGGCCGCTTTCCGTGGAGAAAGCCCCGTAAAGGTCGTCGAAATGGCTGCCTGAAGCCACTCCGGTTTCAGTCTTCGCCCGAGGGCACGGGCTCCAATCGTACTTGCCTCAAGGCACGTTTCGGATGATTGTTCCCGCCATGCACAGAATCGCGAAGGACCAGGGTTGATGTATGGCAGATAGATAGGTAGTGTGCCATACATGATCAAGCGCCAAGTCTATTTCCGCGAAGAAGAATTCGAGCTTCTGCAGACCGCCGCGCAACGCTCGGGACGGAGCGTTGCCGGCCTCGTTCGCGAGGCGGTTCGCCGCGTCTGGCTGCGGCCGATGTCACAAGGTCCCGTCGCCCTGTGGGACGGGCCGACCGCCCATAACGCCTTGGAGCACGACACGATATACGATCGAATCGAATGAGGGCCGGCGAAGCGGTTTTCATAGACAGCGGGGCCTGGATTGCTCTGGCCCTGACACGCGATTCGCTTCATGGGCAGGCGGTGGATACCTGGAACCAGGTTATCGGCGCAGGAGCCCGTCTCTACACGTCGGTGCCGGTTGTTCTGGAGACCTTTACCTTTCTCGACCGCAACACATCCCGAGACGTCGCGATAGATTGGAAGGACTCGCTCGAAAATACGCGAAGCCTGCAGATACTCGACTGCACGGCTTCAGACATGCGCGATGCCTGGACCTACTTCGAAAGGCGCGACCTGCACAAGCTCTCCGCGGTCGACGCGACGAGCTTTGTGCTCATGAAGACGCATGGGGTCGAAACAGCCTTCGCGTTCGACCATCACTTCGCTTCCGCGGGGTTCCAGTTATTGTAGTTTCGCCGACTGCCGCAGACTGCTCAAGGAATCACGGGCGGCTATTCTTCCTATGCGCCCTGTTAGTTTTGCGCGTATCATTCGGATTCCGACGCCGCGCCGGACGGATTACGACGCGAAGTTCTTCGGCTTGGTAATGCCGCCGGAGGCGCCGACGACCACTCAGGAGCCAATGTTTACGCCACCCACCCGGTACATGCCGTGACCGGTTAGCGTCGCCTGGGTGCCCGGGGAAGCAGGTCAACAAGGGACTTGATGGGTCAAACCCCATCGGCGGACCCGGGCTATGCATTTTCCGGCGTCGACGGTCAAACCCGCACGGAGCAGGAACGGAGCACAATATGCCAAGGAGACTCGCAGGCAAGGTGGCGATCGTGACCGGCGCGGGGCGGGGCGTGGGTCGCGGGACCGCGATTCTGATGGCCCGGGAAGGCGCGAAAGTCGTTGTCGCCGACAACGGCAGCAGCGTGGACGGCAGCGGAAGGAGCGCAGGGCCCGCCGAGCGGGTCGTCGAGGAAATCGAGGCGGACGGGGGCGTCGCGCTTGCGATGGCGTGCGATGTTTCGCGCCGGGATGAAGCCCGAAACATGGTAGACGCCGCAATCGATTCCTGGGGCAAGCTGGATATCCTAGTCAACGTGGCCGGAAATTTCAGGGTCAACACGATCGCAGACGTCACCGCTGAAGATTGGGACTCGCTCAGGGCGGTGCACATGGACGGCATGATGCATACCAGCCACTTCGCGGCCCTGCACTGGAAGCAAAGAGCCGAGTACGGGCGCCTCATCAACTTCACGTCGGATTCCTTCATGTCCGGCGTGCCGGATACCTTCGCCTATGCCGCGGCCAAGGGCGCGGTGGTCGGCATGACCCGCTCCATCGCCAATGCCATGGTCAGCTACAACGTTACGGCCAACTGCATGACCCAGGTATCCCTGACCCGTATGGCCGATTCGTACTATCCGGAGGCCGAAGTCAAACCCAGCGAAGCGGCGCCGCCCGACCAGCGTCCCGATACGGTTCCGCCGCTGGTGATTTACCTCGCCTCACCCGCTGCCGCGCACATCAGCGGGCGCATATTCGGTTCCTACGGTTACCGCTACATTCGCTGGAGCGAACCGCACCACGAAGTGTCTCTCGAAAGCAGGGACGGCGGGCCCTGGGATCTGGATCACCTGTTCGAGCATTTCGAGCAGACCTTGGGCGAGGGCCTGTCTCTTGAGAGTGACCTCCAGTGGCCCATGGCGAGCCTCGACCAGTCGGCGGGGTCCGCTGAAATAGAAGACCTGCTGAAATAGAAGGCCTGCTGTAAAGACCTTCCGGCGGTCAATCGGCCCCAAGGCGGTTCATTGCAGGGAAATCCCCCACCGCTTGCCGCATCGATGGCGAGCAATCCGTCGTCGACGGTGGAAGCCGGGATTCGGCGGCTGCAACCGCTGATATCCGTTGGGGTTTCGAAGCAGGCGACCTCGCGAACAATTCCGCCGAAGCCCTCAATCCCGGCAGGGCAGTGTCAGTGCAGCGGTGGCCGTGGCGGTGGTACGCCCGCGCTGGTCTTCAGCGCGCAGTTCCAGGGTGACAGTGCCGCGCTCCGGCTTGTCGGCGACGCAACCCCTGATCCAAGTGGTATCGCCGACAAAATTCGGTGCCGTCAACCGCACCGAGAGTCGGTCCATCCAGGCATCGTCGCCAGCCCAGTCGGCCACCCTGTGGTCGAACCAGGCGATCCGCTGGGGGCCGTAGTCGTAGGGGCCGGGCATGCCGATCGACGCGGCCAGTCGCTCGTCCCAGTGCACCCGCTCCGGGACGTCCCAGACACCGTGCTCATCCTTGACGCCGGCGCCCGGATGGCGCTGGCGAAACTCGTGCCACATCCGGTGCGCGCGCACGAACACGGTGCCGAACCCGATCAGGAATGCGACGTTGTCCGTCACCGTCAGCGGGCCCTTGACCATGTCGGGCAGCGACTCGCCGGTATCGACATCTTCCCAGTATCGGGGTACCGCGCCCCGTCGGTTTTCAACTTCTTCGTCGTAGGTCCGCTCGATGGCACGCAAATCGTCGTCGTCATAGTCCGGGCGCGCCAGTGTCGCGTATTTGCGGCTCTCCCCGGCGGCCTGGCGTTCCACCCTGAAGGCGTGGGAGTAGAGGGTGCTCAGTTCGTTGCCGTCCGCATCCCGGTACCGGGTTACCGAGGTCTGCTGGATTTGCCGGCTCGTAAAGCGGCCTTTCCGTTCCCGCAATGCATGCAACGCCGTTCCGGCGACGATGGTGGAACCTTCGGCGATAGGCCGGTGGCACTGCAGATCGATTCCCGTGAACAATGCATGTACGCCAGGCAGACCCCGTGACCGGGGAAAGCCGCAACTGAGGACAAAGGTGTTGGGCGCGATCAGGCTCCCGTAGCGGGTACGCGCCGCATACGCGGCATCGCAATAGAGAGGGTTGTCGTCCCCCCTGCCGAGGGCGAAATGGCGGATCGCATCGGCCGTGGCGCGGGTGTTGAACTGCGGTAGCCCGGTTTCCCGACCGATGCTGGCGCGCAGCTCCTCCAGGTCTTTGTTCGCGTTTTTTCGATCGGCATGCATTTGTTCGGCAACCTGCCGTGTCGAGCGACGCCAAGCCTGCCTCGCTCGACTATCCGGGTATGTGAGCTGGCTCAACAGGCGCGTATGCCTGTCTCCGGGGATCCGGTTGCGCCAGCCCGACGGCGCTACGCAACGCTTGAACCCGCAAGGCTGCCCTCTGTGCAGCACGGTAATATACGCAATGCTCAAAGTCGATGTCGCGTATAGCGACCTCCCCGGCAGTCAATGAGCGTGTCGGCGTGGACGCCCACCGGTCTTTCGACGCACAATAGGTGAGATACGCCGGGGCGGTCGCAGGACTCGTCGAGGCGTGGGGATTTCCCGTAAGGTCTACAGGTTCCAGAGGGAGGAGCAACCTATGAGCGAATCGACCGATCTCGCCGCCCGCCTTCAAAAAATGGAAGACATCGAGGCGATCCGGCGTTTGCAATTCCGCTACTGCGGTCTGTGCGACGACGGTTTTCAGGCCGATGAAATCGCCGCACTATTCACCGCGGACGGTGTATGGGCAGCCGGCGAGCCCTGGGGGGACTACGAAGGGCGGAAAGCCATCGCCGCGTTTTTCCGGACTATGCCGGATGCGGTCAGCTATTCCGTGCACGCCTTGTTGACCGATGAGATCGATGTGGACGGCGACACGGCGCGCGCGCGATGGCGAGGGCTGATTCCCGCCACGTTCAGGCAGCAGGATGGGGGAGGCGTCCCACACTGGTCGTTCTGCATCTACGACGAGGAGTTGCGCAAGGAAGGCGGCCAATGGCTCTTCACTCGCGTCAGCGTGAACGTGACGCGCGCGGCTTCTCATTTGGAGGGTTGGGATTGACCCGCCCGGGAGAACGCTGCCGCGAGCCGGAACTGACTTATGGGCACACTTGACGATGCGAGCGTACGCGCTGTCTACAACGATGTCAGCAACTGGGGCCGGTGGGGTTCCGACGATCAATTGGGCACGCTCAATTTCATCGGGACCGAGCAGCGCCGGGCGGCCGCCGGGCTGGTGCGGGAGGGAATCGCAATAGGCTGCGCACGCCCTGTCGATACCGTGCCTTCGCCGATGAACAACGTCCCTGCCCAACACTACATGGTGGCGGCCGGCGATCTTGCGCCCGCGCGGGGCGCCGGGGTCGCTTACGATCAGATCGGCATCTTCCCCCACGGGCAGGCGCAGAGCCACCTCGATGCGCTGTGTCATATCAGCGACGGGCAGCGCCTTTTCAACGGAAGGCCTGCCTCCCTGGTCACCTCGGCGGGTGCGAAAGTCCTCGACATCTCGGTGGTTGGCGATGGCATCGTGAGCCGTGGAGTGCTGCTCGACATAGCTGCGGCCCGGGATGTGCCATTCCTTGAACCGGATGCGCCGGTCCGTCCGTCTGACCTGGACCGGTCGGAATCTCTGGCCGGAATCAGGGTCGGAAAGGGCGATGTCGTGATCTATCGCACCGGCCGCCACGAGCGCCGGGAGGCCAAGGGCGGCCAGTGCGAGCGCCTGGCGGATGGCCGGGGCAGTCTGCCGGGGCTCTATCCCGACTGTCTGCAGTGGCTGCACGAGCGCCGGGTCGCGCTGATTGCTTCGGACTGCGCCCACGATGTGCTGCCGTCACCTTTCGTTGAGGAGCGGTTTCCCATTCATGTAGGCAGCGAGGTCTACATGGGGTTGCTGCTGCTCCATAACCTTGAGCTCGATGTGCTCAAGGCAGCTTGCGAGGCTCGCGGGCGGTTCCAGTTTTTCTTCTGCGTGGCGCCGCTACGCATTCCCGGCGCCACCGCTTCGCCGGTCAACCCAATCGCGATGTTCTGATGGGACGCGCGAACACGGCCCGAGCCAAGCGTGCGTCGATGATCGTTGCCGAGGGCCATAGTCATCGACGGTTTCAACTGGGATAACCTGCGCTTCTTCCTGGCGCTCGCCCGCGCGGGCAACCCAAACGCCGCCGCGCGGCTGCTGCGTATCGATCACAACACGGTTCGGCGCCATATCAGCGCGCTGGAAAGGGAACTCGGCGCCAGGCTCTTCGATCCGCGACCAGACCGCTATGTGCTCACCGACGAAGGCGAGATTCTGTTGAAGATGGCCGAAGGTGTGGAAGGGGCGGCGACTTCAGTTCACAACCGCATTGCGCAGCGCGAAGTCGGGATCTTCGGCACGGTTCGCATCGGCGTGCCGGACGGCTTGGGCACGCTTTTCGTAGCGCCAAGGCTCGCGCGGCTGCGACAACAGCATCCCGGGCTCCAGATCGAACTCGTGGTCACCTCCCGGCATTTCAATCTCTCGCAACGTGAAGCCGACATGGCCCTCGTTGTAGGCCGCCCCGAAGGCAAGAGGATCAAGGTCAGGAAGATGGCGGATGTGACGATGCGCCTGTACGGATCGGCATCTTACCTGGCGGGCAAGCCAGCCATCGCCTGCGTCGAGGACCTGGCCGACCACGAATTCGTGAGCGGCGTCGACGAGTTCGATTTCGGACACGCATTAAACCGGGGGACCGAGGACGACGGGCCGACATTCGTCGCCAGGGTCGCCTGTGCCAGCGTGGTGGCGCAACTCAAGGCCGTGGCTACGGGTTGCGGATTGTGCTATTTCGCGAATTTCATCGCCGCGACGGAACCCGGCCTGGTCCAGGTGCTGCCCGAGGAGGTGTCCTTCTCACGCGAGGTCTGGCTCGCGACCCACACTGACCTGAGCGGACTGGCACGTGTCCGGGTGGTCGAGAACTATTTCGCAGAGCGATTCGCGAGCGAACCCGGCCTCTTCGACTGACCGGCCCGAAGACAAATCAACCCTCGGTCTCCGCCCGATTGGTCGCTGCGCCGAATGACGTCTGGTCCTTGGCGTACCTGGCAATATAGTTGACCGCGAACACATCTTCGATTTCGTCGTCTGGAACGTGGGTAGCCTTGCGGCCGCCGACCCGGTCGAATGCAGCCTCGATGTACGGTTCGAATTCCTGCGCCTTGCGCGCGGCCCGCCTTTCGTGGCTGTCCTCGAATTCCGGTAGGATTTCCCGGGCGAAGAGTTCCAGCGATTCGCAGATGTGCTCGTGCTTGTTGTCCCCCATCTGCATGATGAAGGTCACTTCGTCCACGCCCGCATCCTCAAGGTCGTGCAGCCGCTGGCGAACCTGTTGCACCGAGCCGATGCCGCTGCGGCTGGTGGCAATCTGGCGCTGTACGAACTGGTCGCCCTCGGTTTTCTTGAGTTCCTCAACCTCTACCTGAAACCGTTGCCAGAGGTTCACCCGTCCGGGTTTGTGCGCGCCGCCGCGATAGTAATGGTTGAGCGACCACTGAAAAAAACGCAGGCCATCCAGGAAGCGGTCGCGGGCCACATCGGCATCCTCATGCACGCCGAATCCGGTAAAGAGGCTGAAGTTGGGGTTGACCGAGTGTGCAATGGGCCGGCATTCGACCTTGAAAATCCGATAGTACTCGTCGATCCACTGCTTGGCCTCCGAGGCATCCAGAAACGAGAAACACAGGGCGCCCATCCCGCGCTTTGCCGCCTCGAAGATGGTGGGACGCGCCGAGCAGGCCAGCCAGAACGGCGGATGCGGCTTCTGGATGGGTTTGGGGACGACATTGCGGGCCGGCATGGAAAAATACTTGCCCGCATGGCCTGGAAACGGCTCCATAGCCATCATGTTGGCGATCTGCTCGATCGCCTCGTAGCTCATGGCGTGCTTCTCATCGTTGTCGATGCCGAATCCGGCGAGTTCGCACTCGGAGCCGGAACTGCCGAAGCCCATGTCGACCCGTCCGTTCGACACCAGGTCGAGGGTCGAGCCCATCTCCGCGCTCCGGGCCGGGTGGTTGTATTTGGGCGGGGCGTGGCGAACGCCGTGACCGAGCCGGATCCGTTCGGTCACCTGGGCCGCTGCCGCCAGCACCACTTCGGGCGCGGTGGCGTGGCAGTACTCTTCCATGAAGTGATGTTCGGTCATCCAGGCATGTTCCAGACCAAGCCTGTCCGCAAGCGCGATCTGCTCCAGCGTCTCGTCGAGCTTTCTTTTCTCGGAGCCCTCATCCCAGGGACGCGGAGTGGTCATTTCGAAGAAGACACCGAATTTCATAATTTGATCCCTGCGTGTAAACGCAACCTGCTGCACGGCGGTGAATGCCAGTTGACGGTAGCAACCCGACCGGGGAGCCGGCAATGAGAAAAGGAGCGAATTGATTTCGCGCATTCGCCTATTCGATTGCCGGCGCGATTGTGTAAACATGCCGCTGGTCTCACGGTCATTGCCCGGGAGGGCGGCGGGTGCGATTGGGCGTCACCATTCCGAACATCGAACTCGGCATCGATCCAGGGCCAGTGCGAGCGCTCGCGCAAGCCGCCGAAGACTTCGGCTTCGACTACCTCATGAACTACGATCACGTCGTGGGGGCGGATCTGGGAATCCGCCCCGATTGGAGGCCATTCCTGGGCAATCCGCCCATTTACACGCTCGATGATGCCTTTCATGAACCGCTGGTGATGTACGGCTATATCGCTGCGGTTACGACCTCCATTGAATTGGCAACCGGGGTTGTCGTCCTGCCCCAACGACAGACCGTGTTGCTTGCCAAGCAGGCGGCGGAGGTGGATGTACTATCCGGAGGCCGGCTGCGGCTCGGGTTCGGTGTCGGCTGGAACGATGTAGAGTACCGGGCGCTGGGTATGAATTTCCGTGATCGGGGCGTCCGCTCGGCGGAACAGATCGCGGTGCTCAGAAAACTGTGGACCGAGCCGTCAGTTACCTTCCGGGGCCGCTGGCACAGGCTGGAGGGTGTGGGCATCAACCCGCTGCCGGTCCGCCGTCCCATTCCCGTCTGGCTGGGCGGCACGGCGGACAAGGTCCTCGAGCGCATCGTGAAGCTGGCGGATGGCTGGTATGTGCCGTCGTACCTGAACGAGGAAGCGATAAGCGAGCGCCGGGACAGACTGTTCGCGTTGGCACAACACCATGGCCGCGACATCGCCTCGATCGGCATCGAAGGCATCGTACGCATGTGGGGACGGGAGCCGGAACAATGCGCCGAATCGCTCGGGATGTGGAAGCGCCTCGGCGCCTCCCACGTCACCTTCACCACCGAATCGGATTCCTACAAGGACCGTCTCCCCGGCGCGCAAATGGAAACGGTGGCAGGGCGTGCCGATTTCGCGACCATGGATGCCCGTATCGAGGCGTTGCGGCGCTACCGGGAGGCGGCGGATGCCTGGCTCTGACAGGGTCGCATGGCTTTGCCGCCTTGGCGGCGCCTCGGTAACCGAGCTTTGTCAAAGCCGGCATAATCGCCGCGCGCCGCGGGGGAGCGTGCCAGATGGCCGGGACTGAAGGGACAGGACGCACATCACCGCCCCCTGCGCCTCTGGAAGGCCTGCGGGTGGTGGACTTTTCGCGCATGCTCTCGGGGCCCCTCTCAACCATGATCCTCGGCGACCTCGGTGCCCATGTGATCCGGGTCGAAGACCTCGAAGGCACCGACACCACCCGGCACAATCACCCGTTCATCAACGGCGAGAGCCACTACTTCCTGTCATTCAACCGCAACAAGGAGAGCATCTCCATAGACCTGAAGACCGAGGCCGGCCGCCGCATCGCCGTAGACCTGGTGAGGCAAGCGGATATCGTCGTCGAGAATTTCCGCCATGGCGTTGCCAGCCGGCTCGGGCTCGACTATGAAAGCTTAAAGGCCATCAATCCGCCTCTGGTCTATTGCAGCATCACCGGATTCGGCCAGACCGGCCCCTGGCGGGACAAGACCGCCTACGACCTGGTGATCCAGGCCGTGACCGGGGCGCTCTCCATTACCGGCGAATCGGGCCGTCCGCCTGCGAAAATGGGGCTGCCGCTGGCTGATGAAATGTCTTCACTGTTCGCCGGCATCGCCGTACTGGCGGGCATACGCCGGCTCGAGCGCACGGGGCTTGGCTGCTACCTGGACATATCAATGTTCGATGGCGGAGTCTCGATGCTGAGTTATCTGGCCGGTATCTTTTTCGCCACCGGAGAGAGCCCCGGCGCGTCCGGCTCGGCCCATGAGGGCATATTTCCCTACAACGCATTCGACACCGCTGACGGTCAAATCGTCGTGGCTGCGATCACCAATGCCTTCTGGCGCAACTTCTGCAAGGTCATCGGCCGGCCGGACCTGAGCGAGAACCCGAAGTACCGGTTGTTCAAGGACCGTGTCGCCCGGCGCGACGAGCTGGCGGCCGTCATCGAGCCGCTCATGAAACAGCATTCCACAGCATACTGGGCCGCGGCGCTCGAGGCGGGCGATGTTCCGAATGGGCCAGTGACTACCGTTCCGGAAGCCATTGAAATGCCGCACAGCCGGTTCCGGGGGATGATCACCGAATTCGACCATCCGGTGTGCGGACGCCAGAAAACCCTCGGTTCGCCGTTTCATATCGGTTACGCCGATGGAAGTGCCTTCGATGCGCCGCGACGGCCGCCGCCCGTTCTCGGCCAGCACACTTCCGCGATACTGGATACATTGCTCGGTTACGATGCCGGCCGCATACGCGAACTCGCCGAAGCACGGGTGGTACGCACTTCCGAAGTGCCCGGAAGCACGGCAGTCGGGCCGCGTTCCGCCGCGCCGGAGCCGCCCCCTCCGGCGCAACCGCATGCAGACGCGCTGCCGCTCGAAGGATTGCGCGTACTGGACCTCACCCGCATGCTCGCAGGCCCTTACGGCACCATGATACTCGGCGATCTGGGTGCGGACGTCATCAAGGTGGAAGCGCCGGGAACGGGCGATCCTACTCGTCACAACGTGCCGAGAATGGGCGACCACAGTACCTATTTCATGGCGTTAAACCGGGGCAAGCGCAGCATTACCCTCGATCTCAAGTCCGAAGTGGGCAGGGACGCGCTGCTGCGCCTGGTGCGCACGAGCGACGTGGTCGTCGAGAACTTCCGTCCCGGTGTGATGCAGCGGCTGGGGCTGGGCTACCAGGCCCTGCGCGGAATCAAGCCGGACATCATCCTGTGCTCGATCTCCGGATTCGGGCAGACCGGGCCGCTGAAAGACAAGACCAGTTTCGATCTGGTGAATCAGGCCATGTCGGGCATCATGTCGGTGACCGGCGAAGCAGGCCGTGGGCCGGTGCGCGCTGGGTTGCCGGTGGCGGATCTCGCAGGTGGAATCTATGCGGCCATGGGTATCCTGGCCAGCCTCTACAACCGGAGTCGTCACGGTACGGGCATGCACCTTGACCTCAGCATGCACGACATTCTGGTTTCGCTGCTCGGCTATGTCGGCCAGTTGTATTTCACCACCGGCGAAGTGCCGCAGCGGGTCGGGTCTGGCCACTATCATGTTGCGCCGTACCGGGCATTTCTGGCCAGTGACGGGTATTTCGTGATTTCCGCGTTCACGCAGGTGTTCTGGGAGAAATTCGCACGAGCCATGGCCATGCCGGGATTGCTGGAAGATCCCCGTTTCGCCGACCTCACGGCCCGCAAGCACAACATGGCCGCACTGTACGAAATGATCGATCCGGTCTTCCTGACGAGAACGGTCGATGAGTGGGTGGAATTGTTCTACAAAGCCGATGTGCCGTCGGCCAGGGTCAACACGGTAGGTGACGCGGTGAGTTGCGAGCATGCAAAAGCTCGGGAGATCGTCTTTGAATACGAACACGCCGATCTCGGCAGGGTGCAGGCCGTGGGCACCCCCTTCCGCTGCAACGGTCGGCCCTGGCGGGCGAGCCTGCCGCCACCAGCGCTCGGCGAGCACGACGTCGACGTGCTTGGGGCGCCGCCGCAGGACCTGAAACCCGCCGCGGGGTGCTGACCGGCGGCCGATCGCCCGAATCGTTGACAAGATTGCGGGAACAATCCTGGAAATGACATTTCAGAGGCTGGACAAGGGCGGCACGGCGTTGCTGGTCATGGACTACCAGCGGTTTCTTGTCGATGCCTTTGTGGACGAACCCGCCACCACGCTCGAGCGGGTTGCGGGCGTGCTACGGGAATCGAGGGCGGCAAGTATTCGAATCTTCTACGTCACTGTCGGATTCCGGCCGGGCTACCCGGAGGTCAGTGACAACAATCTGATCTTCGCAGGCGTGCGGGCAGGCAAACGGTTTGTCCTGGGCGATGACGGTACGGAAATCCCGGATGCCATCGCTCCCGAGCCAGACGACCCAGTCGTCGTGAAACACCGGGTCAGCGCGTTCGAAGGTACCGATCTGGCCATGTTATTGCGGGCGCGGCGCATCGACACCCTGGTCATGTTCGGCATTACCACCACCGGCGTGGTGCTGTCTACGGTACGTCAGGGCGCCGACCTCGATTACCGGCTGGTCGTGCTCGGTGACCTTTGCCACGATAGCGATGCCGAGGCGCATCGGGTACTGCTCGAGAATGTCCTGCCTCGCCAGGCACTGGTGGTTCGGGCGGACGAGTACCTCGCGTGGCTTTAGCCGCCGGGATGCCGCGTGGGCCTCACTTACGGGAAAAGCGGATGGAACTGTTGAAGGGGCGGCTGGTCCTGGTGACCGGGGCAGGACGAGGCAATGGGGCGGCTCTGGCAAGGGGCCTTGCCGAATACGGAGCCAGCGTAGCCGTAACGGACATCAACGCGGATACCGCCGAGGACACGGCAGCGAACATTCGCGCCGACGGTCATGAAGCCTGGTGCTTCACGCTGGACGTCACCGACCCGGACGGGTGCCGTTCCGTCGCCGAGGCGGTCAGGGAGACGGCAGGTCCGGTCGGGGTGCTCGTGAACAACGCCGGCATCATACGACGCGATGCGGTCGACGCCCCGGAAGCCCGCGACGCCTGGGACCAGTGCATGGAGGTGAACGCAACGGGTGCGTTCAACGTCTGCACGGCGTTTCTGCCGCATCTGCGGGAGACGCGGGGCAACATCGTCAACCTGACTTCCATCACTGCATTCGTAGCCGCCCGCACCTTTGCGGGCTACGCGGCATCCAAGGCTGCCGTAATCGCCATGACCCGGGGCCTTGCCGCGAGCCTGGCGCCGGAAGGGATCAGGGTCAACGCAGTGGCCCCGGGTCCCTTCGCGACACCGATGACTGCGGCCACCCTGGCCGACAGCGAGCGCGGCGCCTACTACAGGAATCGGGTGCTGCTCGGACGCTTTGGCGACCCGCGGGAAATCGTCGGCCCGGTGGCGTTCATGGCGTCAGATATGGCTTCGTTCATAACGGGGGAGACCCTGATCGTCGATGGTGGCCTGCTTGCGGAGTAGACCGCATTGCTCCCCGAACCGGGCGTACCGGGCCTGCGCGCGGTGCCGGGCGATGCGAAAATGTGGCGACGGTTCACGCCGAACAATCTCGCAAAGCCCATGGAGACCGTGCGGCAAACCCCTTCGTGCCCGCCCATCCGCTCAAGGTTGGTACCAGACAGGCGAGGTGTAGGCGCGTTCCTGGGTGATCATGGGCGCCTCCGGCGGCATTGCCACGTTGAAAAACTTGGCGTCGTACGCCGTCCAGCGCGGCGTTGGAATCTCCAGTACGCGCGCGTAGTAGAAAGCCGCAACGGCCGGGTCAAAGTCGGGATCACGCCATACGGCCCCGAGTTGCGGCGCCCCGATAGTGTTCGACCAAGTGGCGTTGGCAACATCGACGGTGCTGCCGACCGGCGGAGACTTGCCCGTTTCCGGGTCGACCCGGCGGCCATCCGACAGCGCCACGTCGAACACTCGTTCCGCGCTGCCGCCATTCGGCAACAGCCAGCCCTTGACGATCTGCACCCGATCGAGGTTTGCGCCGTAAGGGTCCTTCAAGGCACTTACCACGAACACCGGGGCCCGGTTTTCGCCGCGTGCCGGCAGGTCGCCGCCCATGGGCACTCCCTTGGCGTAGCCGGTAGCCACCCAGTCAGGCCGGGAAAGGTCCGCCGCATCGAACTCCCAGCCTCCGAACAGCCGCACCGTCATGCGCGGGCCCGTCGTCGCATATGTTTCCTTGCGTTTGAGCGCCGCGAACAGCGACTCCCTGGTATTCTCCGTGGCCCAGACAGCGGCGTATCCGGCTGCTGCCATTTGCCACTCGAGATGCAGTATGTCCGGGACGTTGACGAACCGTTCCCCCGCGCGTGTCGCGCTGGGCTCGTGCCAACTGTATTTGCCCCAGAAATTGTTCTCGTCTGCCGAGGGAATGCCGGTGTGGGAATCCGTGCTGCCGATCATGCCAAACTTGAACGGGTTGACGCCGAGGCTGTCGCCCAATGCCAGCCCGTTTCTGAGCGCCGCACGCGCGTACTCGGCCGCGAACATCCAGTCCTCGTGGGGTTTATCCGCAAAGCCGGCATACTGGTCGAGGGATTCATAGTCGGCGAACTCATCATTCGGCGAGAGATAGGGATGAGTCTCGCTGTCGCCCTTGATCTGGGTAACTTCCGCGAGCGGTTCCCATCGGGCGCGCAGGGAAGCGTACTCGGTGGTCATCCGGTTACCATCGGAATCGGTCGTCGCGAAAATGAGGCCCGCGCTGGTATTGCTGTTGTGGGGTATCGCCAACGCTTCGCCACCGGTGTTCCGTTCGTAGGCGTCCAGGAACGCCCACAATTCACGCGGCCGGTTGCCGGAAAAGGAACTGAAGGGAACGATGGCACCGACACGGTCAGCGCCGTCCTTGAAAATCACGACGCGGTGCAGGTTGGCGCCGCCCCGGCCCGAGCTCCACTCGTAGCCAATAAAGGCGGTAAATGCGCGCGGCTGATTGTATTCCTCCGCTTTGCTGACAACGACACTCCACACCGATTTCTGAAACGCCGGACTCGCCAACAGGTCGTTCCCGGAGCGTAGCGCCTGGGCGAATTCGTTCATGATCTTCGCCGCTTCCTCCGGCCCCGCCTGGTACATGGCATGCCAGCGGCGGCCGGCCTCGCTGGCCAGCAAATCGGGGTCTCGCCCCGCCAACCCCGGAAACAGGCCCATGTATTCGGAGTGATCTGCCACCACCAGAAAGTCCAGCGGCCGGTTGAGCTGCACGGTCAGGCCGTTGTGGGCCGTCACGGCTTCCCCCCGGGCGAGGCGATAGGCCTGGTCGTGACCGAAATCCCGGTTGCCCGCGGAGCCGGCATCGGGCGACAGATTGGTGTGCAGATGCGTGTCGCCCCAATATACGACCGTGGGAAACTCCTGGCCCACCCTGGGCGAATACTGCCGGTCCTCGTCCTGCCCCCTGGTCGGTTCAGCCACCAAAACCCAATGCAACGCCAACAGACACACAACTAACCACCTGGTTGCCCGCATCGACTTCCCTCCCTTTACCGATTTACCGATTTACCGATTCGTTTCGTGGGTGACGACCAGAACGTTTGCCGGTGCGGCTAGAGGGCGCCCAGCAGATACGTCAGTTCCCGACATGCCCGCCTTTGCAGCGGCTTGCGGCGGTGTTGCCGTCCTGGCCACATGCCGTTACTGATTGAAAAGCACCCTCCAAACCGGCGTAGACTCGCCTGGCTCGTCGTCGACGAAGTCCACTTTCACCCGTTGGCCAATGAAAACATCCTCCGGTTCACATCCGACAACTCGAAGATTGAGGATTGGCCCCTCGCTCAAAGTCACTTCGGCGACTGCGTAAGGTACAAGATTATTGAAACCGGCGTGACTGCTTTCGCGGACGATCGCGAAACTGTTGATTCGTCCCAATCCTTCGCTGGGTTGCCATTCGGTGGCGCAAAGACAGGAAGGACAATAGTGGTACCCGGAAAGACTGAACTCATTGCATATGTTGCAATGTTGGAGCATCAGTTCGCCGCATTTTGCCTTGTCGAAAAAGGTGGTGGTCTCTGCGGTTCTGATCGGCAGCGGCCTGGGTTCATGCCGAGTCATGTTGCGCTGCTCCAAATCCTGATTAACCGGCGGAACCGAGAACCAGGCTTGCGTGATGCTGGAGTACGCCACCATTGTTGCTCACAAGCGTAATATCGTGTTTGTCCACTTGTCTTTCTCCGGCTTCGCCCCGGGTCTGAATGATCGCTTCGGAGACCGGTGTCATGCCCCACATGTAGTAACTTGACAGTTGGCCGCCACCGGTGTTCGTTGGCAGGTCGCCGTGCGGGCCCAATCGCCCGCCGGAAAATGCGTCGCCACCTTCGCCCTTCTTGCAATACCCGTAGTCTTCAAGCGTAACGAGCGTCGTATACGTAAAGCAATCGTAAATTTGCCGAATGTCGATATCGTTGATGCCGACACCGGCCATTTGCATGGCACGTCGCCCGGACATTGCCGCTCCTGTCTTGATTGCGCGGTCGTGCCGACTGCCGGGGTGGCCCTGACCCCAGCCGAGTATGTGTACCGCCGGCCGCTTCAGATCCCTGGAACGCTCCGAACTGGTGACGATAACCGCAATGCCGCCGTTGGAGACGAGGCAGCAGTCGAGCAACCGCAAAGGATCGGCAATCAATCTGGAATTTTGATGGTCTTCTATCGTAATTGGCTCACGCTTTTGCGCCTGCGGATTCATCACCGCCCAAGCCCGTGTATCCACCGCTATCTGAGCAAGATGTTCGCTGGTGGTACCGTAGAGTTCCATATGTTTTCGCGCGGCCATAGCGAACATGGTCGCAGCATTGAGTATTCCGGAGGCGCCGTTAAGACTCTCGATTCCCGTACCCACATTAATGGCTGTCCCGTATCCGGAGACTGGATTCTCCTGAAGCGGAGCATCCGCGAAAACGCAGATCACAGCGTCTGTTTGCCCGGTCAGGCAAGTCAATGCTGCGTATTGAATCATCGTGACCGCAGTGGCGCCGTAGGAATTCATCTCGCTGACGAGTTTCAAGTCGTTTAGTCCGAGTGCCTTCTGCAAGTGCATACTGACTGCATCGGGCATATTCAGGTACGAGCACAGACCACCGCTGATGAGCAAGCCGTCGATATCCTCCTTGTCAATTCCACAGTCTTCGATAGCCAATGAGACTGCTTCAACGGCAAAATCAATCGCACTATATCCGTAAATGCGCCCGAACTTCGTCATTCCAAGACCGGCGATTGCAGCATTCGAACTGGCGCTGTATAGGCCCATGTCCGGAGTATCCGATGATTCCAGAAAATTTGCCAACACCCGATCGGCGCATTCCGGCCGTCCACGATTCCCGCTTTCCATCGGGCAGTGAACTGGCTACGGTATCCCGGCGGCACAATCGACGAGGGGAAGATGGCAACGGCCCCCGAACACAGGTCACACAAGACGCACAGCAGGTGGTACGCCAGCTATGTGTTGGCCGTTCTGGTTGTCGTTTACATATTCAATTTCATAGACAGGAACATCCTTTCCATTCTCGCCGAGGACATCAAGGCTGACCTCGGCGTCACAGATGCGCAAATGGGTTTTCTATACGGCACGGTCTTCGCCGTGTTCTATGCCGTATTCGGCATCCCGCTGGCCCGCTTCGCCGATGTCTGGACCCGACGAAGTCTCATTGCGGCGGGCCTGGGTTTCTGGAGTCTGATGACCGCTGCATCCGGGCTTGCACGATCGTTCGGCGCGCTGGCGGTGTGTCGCGTCGGAGTGGGAATTGGCGAGGCCAGTGCATCCCCGGCCGCTTACTCGATGCTCGCCGACTACTTTCCACCGCACTTGCGGGCAACCGTAATCAGCATCTACGCCGGGGGAGTCTTTGTCGGGGTCGGCATCGGTCTCTTCCTCGGAGGCTATATCCTGGAAGCCTGGGACACCGCCTATCCCGCCGACGCGCCCTTTCGCCTGAAGGGCTGGCAGGTTGCGTTCATGGCCGTCGGGGTGCCCGGATTGATCATGGCGCTATGGGTGCGCACGTTGCGGGAGCCGACACGGGGCATCAGCGAAGGGTTGATCGCGGAGCAACACCCGGCGCCTTTCAAGCTGCTCGGGCGCGAACTTGCCGCGGTCATTCCACCGCTCAATGTCATCGGGCTGCTGGCACATCGCTGCGCCCTGGTCGGCCATGCGAAAGCGGCGGCGGGAATCAGCGCCGGCGCAATCCTGTTGATCTGGCTGACCGGCGACGTGTTGCAATGGGTCACATTGGCTTTCGGCATCTACGTGAGCGATTCGTGGGCCCGGTCGCTGAAGCTTCGCGACCGGGCGACGTACGACATGATGTTTCGGTCCAAGGCGTTCGTTTACAGCATGCTGGGGTTCCCCATCTTTTCCTTCTTCGTCTATGGGGTCGGATTCTGGGTGCCACCGCTGCTGCTTCGCCTGCACGATGTCGGTGCGGCCCAGGTCGGTCTTTATATCGGCATGACGTCTGCAAGCGGCGGCTTCCTCGGCATCATACTGGGTGGCATCGTCGCCGACAGACTCAAGCGGCTATACCCGGGCGGTCGCATGTACGTCGCTTACTTCTCCATTTTCGGCACGATCCCACTCGCATTCTGGCTGCTCTACGCACCCGATCCGGTGACCGTGTACGTCGCCAACTTCTTTCTGACGGCGGTACTCGCTTGCGTCGGCGGCGTGCCGCCGAGCACCGCCGCCGATCTGGTCATGCCGCGCATGCGGGCTACCGCCGGCGCCTATTACATCCTGGTAAATACCTTCATCGGTCTGGCGATGGGGCCGTATTTCATCGGCAAGCTGTCGGATGTCTTTCTAGCAACGGGGATGCACAGCGCCGATGCACTACGCTCATCTATTCTGGTATCTCTGGTCGTTCTGGTTCCCGCGGTTGTGTGTCTGTACATCGCACATCGGCACTTGCCCGGGGAAGAGTCGTCGCGGCTCGATCGAGCGAAGGCGTCGGGAGAGTCCGTGGTGACCTGACCCTTTTCAGTGTGGCAGCATCGTTCAACGACCGTACGTCTACGCATTCGGTCCGTACACGGTTCGGCGCCGACCACGCGAACAGCGCTCAATTGGAGCAAAGAAGAGTATCGTTTCGGCACGTTCATCGCTCCATCCTTTCATGGGTTCGAGCCTTCGACAAACCCGGGGCGATTCACTGCTTGGCGAAGCCGGAAGGAAGGGCGAAACCGAGATTTTCATTCGCACAATTGCACGTTGCCCGGGCTATTTTCGACTGGTAGTGTTCAGCAATACTCACCTGGGGAGCGCGAGGTGAAAGCCAAACGGGAAAACCGAAAATGTGTCGTCCACGACTCTCGCGCATGACCCATTTTCTTCCGTTGGCGGCGCATGCCAGAGCCGCTTGCCTGGGCGCCTGCATCCGTTTGCCGCAATCGCCAGCCAAGGAATTTTCAAGACCGGCAGCGCAACCGCTCGCCTCGCGTCAAGCCGTTGCGCGGCGAGTCCGCACATGTCGATATGCCGGGACGGTCAATAGAGACTTTTTGCTACAGGTCGATACAAAAGAATGTGTGACCTATGGCAGAACGGACAGATCTGTTTGTTTAGAACACGTTATTTTCGAATCGCTGCACTAGAGGAGACAAAAGCATGGCTAAAGTCATCAAGCGCCTTGTGAACTTCCTACCGTTGGCCGCTTCCGTATTCGGACTGCTTGCTGGGCCAAACGTGACTCAGGCTGAGGCCCAGGCCTCTGGCACCGCAGTTCCCACTCTTGAGGAAATAATTGTTATTGCGCAGCGCAGGGAACAATCGGTCTTGGACATACCGTCAGGGGTGGCAGTAATTTCTGGCGACCAAATTCGAGACCAACTGTTAAGAACGAGCCATGCTCTTGAGCTCACAACCCCCGGACTGACCTTTCATGAAGTGTCGGGAACCAGTCAGATAACCTTGCGAGGAGTCGGAACTGGCTATTCCGGACCTGCCTTGGGCAATAGCGTAGCCTTGTACATGGATGATTCGTACATTTCTAACCAGGTTGGTGCAGTTGAAATATTCTTTGACATGAACCGGGTTGAAGTGCTGAAAGGCCCGCAACCCACGCTCTATGGTCGAAACGCGACTGGTGGCGCCATTCAGTTGGTAACCAACAGGCCAAATCTCGATGCTACCGAAGGCTATCTTGAGATGAATGTTGCCGAATTGGAGACAATAGAATTCGAGGGCGTGCTGAACCTGCCGCTGGGAGATTCGGTTGCCCTGCGCGTGGCCGGGAAATCCTGGGAGCGCAATGAAGGTCACGTCACGAACATTAACACCGGCGATAAAATTACTGGATTAAACGATCACAAGCGAATTCGAACGCAGCTCCTTTTTCAACCAAATGATCAGTTCAGCGCGGTCGTCAAGTACGAGTACGGCAAATCCAAAGGAGACGAACCTCTCAGAAGGCAAAATGCCACGGGCAACTTGTGTACGTACTGCGAGGACGGTGTCGACGGGGACTCACTGGGCTGGTATGAAACTGTCCAGACGCCACTGGCAGATACTGATCGGCTTACTGTTGCCGGTTGGGGAAGCAACCCGATCGCGGGCGATTCGCTGAGACGCAACCGAGACTATAAAGTTTTTGCGCTCAATATGGACTGGACGATCAACGATACCTGGAGCTTGGCCAGCCGCACGCAATATCGAGACATCACCTCATACGGTGGCCAAGATCAGGACGGGAACCCGATAGATTGGCATGCAGCGTTCTCTGCCAAAAACCCCGAGGGTCCCGACGGTATTGTATACAAGTCACTAACACAGGAACTGCGTGTTGCAACAGACTCAGACGGCCCCTTTGATTTTACAGCGGGTCTTTTCTACGAGGACGACAACAACCAATTCGCTTTCGGGCTTGGCGGTATCGCCTTTAACCCATTTCAATATTCAGTCACGAACTTTGACGACATAAGGTCCTATTCTGTGTACGCAGAAGGCTACTATGACGTGTTGGACAACCTGACGCTTACTGTTGGTGGCCGCTACACAGACGACAAGGTAACGCATGGCGTGAAACATTTGTATGAAGGACAAGACGTCTCGCATTACGATAAATTTGACAAATTTACGCCGCGGGTCGCTCTCAACTACCGGGCCGACTGGGGTTCTGTTTACGCAAGCTACAGCAAGGGCTTCAAGGCAGGAGGCTATAACAGCCCGAATTTTGGCCCGGTCGAGCGGGTCGAACCTGAATCAATAGATGCGTATGAAATCGGCGTCAAGTTGATACCCGGGAACAATATGCAGATCGAACTCGCCGCTTTTCGCTATGATTGGCAAAATCTCCAGATTGCCATAATAGATACGGGGTCGCTTGGAATTTCACAGGAAAATGCAGCAGGGGCGAAGATTAACGGTTTCGAGGCCGCAACCCGGTGGGCAGCAAACGATATGGTGTCGATGGGCCTGTCATATACCTACCTGGACGGGAAATACAAGGATTATCCCAACGCATCGGGTTTTATCCCTCGAGCAACCGTTGACAGCGACGGTGACGGAATGCCTGATAACCCGGACGCCAAAGGGTTAGTGAGATCAAGCTTGGACTATATAGGTGTCAGGACGTCGCAGACTCCAAAACACTCGTTCGCCGCCGACATGACTGTTGCGTTTCCCATTACTGGTGACTGGAGCGGCAAATTTGTTGCATTAGCCTCCTACTCGGATGACTATGACATGATCCCCGGTGCTGGTGGTCCGGCAAATTTGACCGTTCAGGAGGAGTATACGGTCGTCAACCTGAGCTTGGACATAGAGAATCAACAATCCGGGCTATCGGTGCAACTCTACTTAGACAATGCCACCGATGAGAAGTACCTGTTCGAAAGCCAGACGACCAGCTATGGCGGCTACCAGGGCGTCCAATTCCCAAGAATTTTTGGTGCACGCCTGCGGAAGACGTGGTAAACGGATAAGTACGCGTGTTGCACTGGAAGGTGGGCGTTTTCGGCAGTTCAGCGAGTACTCGTATATAACTGGGTAGCATGAAATGCGCCATCCTTTCTTCCAGAAAGCGGATCGGCGGCCCGACACGGTTCCGCCGCTGATCGTGTACCTGGCCTCGCCGGCCGAATGTCTGGACGGCTCACGGTCTTTCGGGCAGTGCGTAGGCGACCAGGTAGTCCCCGAGCCTGGTCCGCATCGCGTAGTGCCCACCGGCCGCGATGACTACGAATTGCCGCCCGCTTCGGCTTGAGACATAGCTCATCGGGCTTGCCTGGCCGCCTGCGGGTAGGCGCGCTCGCCACAGTTCCTCTCCCGTTTCCACATCGAAACCGCGCAGGTAGTTGTCGATGGTCGCACCGATGAAGATCAGGCCGCCCGCCGTCGTCAACGGACCGCCGATATTGAACGCGCCGGTCGGCAGGGGCAGGCCCAGCGGAGCGTGATCGCGCGTCGTTCCCAGGGGACGCTGCCAGGCGACGGTTTGGGTCGCGAGGTCGATGGCGGTCAGCCGGCCCCAAGGCGGTTGGTTGCATGGAAAGCCCAGGGGCGAGAGGAAAGGCCGGCTGTCTATCGCGTAGGGCGTACCGGCCTGGGCATAGTAAATTTCCGGCCCATGCAGGCCGGCACCGGTTTCCTCAGCCTCGGTGTTGTAAGGCGCGATGCCCATTTCATCGGCCACCCGGCGCTCGATCAACTGCTGATACCAAGGTAGGTAACTGGTATTCACCACCAGCAGCTTCCGGGCTGGATCGAAGGATGCTCCGCCCCAGTTGATGACTCCGAAGGCGCCCGGAAACGTGATGGTCCCCCGGGTGGATTGCGGCGTGAACTGGCCCTCGTAGCGCGACTGCCTGAAACGCAGGCGGCACCAGAGTTGGTCGACCGGCGTCGTGCCCCACATCGATGCTTCGCTCAGATCTGCCGGGGCAAGGGATGGAAAACCCGTCGAGTAAGGTTGTACGGGGGCCAGCCACTCCCCGTCCGCCGGGCCCTGGGGCACCGGTTTGTCTTCGACCGCGGTCATGGGTTCTCCGGTGCGGCGGTCAAGTACGAAAATCTCGCCGCGCTTGGTAGGCGCGATGAGTGCGGGGCGGCTGCCTCCCGGGGTTTCCCAATCGACCAATACGGGCTGAGCCGGGATGTCGTAGTCCCAGATGTCGTGGTAGACGGTCTTGAAGCTCCAGCGGACATCACCGGTGGAGACCTCCAGGGCTACGATCGAACTCGTGTATGCGTCCTGCTCCGGCGTGCGGTGACCGCCGAAGAAATCCGGCGTGGTGTTGCCTGTCGGCAGGTAGACCAGACCCAGATCGTCGTCGCCGCTGCCCACTGCCCAGACGTTGGGTGTGCTGCGCGGATAGGACTCGCCGGCGACCAGGGGCGGATGAGCGGTGGGGCTCAGGACATCCCATGCCCAGAGCAGGTCGCCGCTGACGGCGTCGTAGCCCCGCACGACGCCGGGCGGCTCATCGTTCGACTGATTGTCGAATACGAACGACCCAACCACCGCGACACCCCGGACAATCACCGGCAACGACGTAACGTAGTGGTACCCGGGAAGGGAGGCGCCGATGCCGGTGGCGAGGTCCGCCGCACCGCCGTTGCCGAACTCCGGACACCTTGCGCCGGTCTCCGCATCGATTGCAAGCAATCGGTTGTCGACCGTGGATGCCAGAATGCGTCGGGGGCAACTTCCAACGCCCTCCCGGGTTGCAAAGTAGGCCACGCCCCGGCAGGCCAGGTGCGGTATGCCGTCGAGGTCGGTTTGCGGATCATGCCGCCAGACCTCTTCGCCGGTGTCGGCATTCAGCGCGATGACCACATTGGTCGCGGTGCAGAAATACAGCCGGTCGTCGATGTTGATTGGGGTGACCTGGAACGTCGCCGCGGCCGGCGCGGGTTCGCCTGGCGGAAGACCGGATATCCGGTATGTCCATGCGGGCTGCAACCGGCCCACGTTGCCGGGGTTTATCCGGGCTGCAAAGGCGTGCTTCCATGCGCCCGCATTTCCCCCGTAGTGGGCCCAGGCGCCGTGGCCTCCGGCGTCTGCATCCCCCGGGGCAACGTCGGGCGAGTTTGCCGGTGCGGGATCAAACCGGTTCGCGAAGAGGCCTGTGGCGATCAGTCCCGCCGCGATGGCGAGCAGCGCCGCGTTGGCGGTTGCCGGCTTCAAGTCCGCCTGGATTCCGGTGCGTATGGCCGGGATCAGGAAGCAGAGACCGAGTGTCGCCGGCGCAAGAACGCGCGGCAGCAGCGCCCAGGGGTCCAACCCGGACTCGACGATTGCCCAGACGATCGTGCCCGCTGTCGTCGCGGCGTAGAGCCAGGCCGCCGCGGGGTGGCGGCGCCATGCCAATACGCCGCAAACGACCAGGCTTACTCCGGCTGCCGCGTAGTAGAACGAGCCGCCGAGCAGTGCCAGTTGCACGCCGCCGATTCCCAGGATGGCGCCGAGCGCCCCAAGTGCCAACGCGAAGCAGCGTGTCAACGCTCTAGCCCGCATATTTCAGTGTGACGTGCAGTAGCTCATGGCGTGCTTCTCGTCGTTGGCGATGCCGAATCCGGCGCGTTCGCATTCCGAGCCGGAACTGCCGAAGCCCATGTCGACGCGCCCGTTCGAGACGAGGTCCAATGTGGAGCCCATCTCGGCGCTGCGCGCCGGGTGGTTGTATTTGGGCGGGGCGTGGCATACGCCGTGCGCCAGCCGAATTCGCTCGGTTGCCTGAGCTGCTGCCGCGAGCACCACCTCCGGCGCGGTGGCGTGGCAGTACTCCTCCATGAAGTGATGCTCGGTCATCCAGGCGTGCTCCAGGCCGAGCCTGTCCGCGAGTACGATCTGTTCCATCGTCTCGTCGAGCTTTCTCTTCTCGGAACCAGCATCCCGGGGGCGCGGGGTGGTCATTTCAAAGAAGACGCCGAACTGCATGACTCGCTCCTTCCGCGGAGGTGCGGAACGCTCCGCCGCCCAGGCAAACCTGGCGGACGAAGTCTGCAGCCGGGCGGGGTAGGCGGCAATAGGAAATGGAGCGAATTGAATTCGCGGCTTTGCCTATTCGATCGCCGACGCCGTTGTGTGAACATGTCCGCCTCGTTTGCATTGCCTGCCCCGGGAGGGCGGCCGGTGCGGTTAGGCGTCACCATTTTGAACATCGAGCTTGGCATCGATCCAGGTCCGGTCAGGGCGCTGGCGCACGCCGCCGAAGGTCTCGGCTTCGACTACCTGATGAACTACGATCACGTGTTGGGGGCGGACCTCAATACCCGCCCCGACTGGCGGCCGTTCCTGGGCAATCCGCCCATCTATACCCTGGACGATGCCTGTCACGAACCGCTGGTGATGTACGGCTATATCGCCGCGATAACCAAATCGATTGAACTCGCCACCGGCGTCGTCGTGCTGCCCCAGCGGCAGACCGTGCTGCTCGCCAAGCAGGCGGCGGAGGTGGACACGGTGGCGGGGCGTCGGGATTTCGAGACCATGGATGCCCGAATCGATGCGCTGCGCCGCTACAGGAACGCCGCCAATGCCTGGCTCTGATCGCACCGGATGTCCATGGCGGCTCCGCGGGGCATTGCTGACGGAGCATTGTGGGAGCCGGTATGATTGTGGCGAGTATCGACCGGGGGTGCCCGATGGCCGGGGCTGAAGCGAAATCACCGGAATCCGCCCACCCCGCGCCTCTCGACGGGCTGCGGGTGGTGGATTTCTCCCGCATGCTTTCGGGGCCGCTTTCCACCATGATACTCGGTGACCTCGGTGCCTATGTGATCCGCATCAAGGACCTCGAAGGCACCGACACCACCCGTCCCCCCGCGTCCGAAGTGCCGCCCCCGGCCCACCCGGACGCGGACGCGCTACCACTCGAGGGTTTGCGCGTGCTCGACCTGACCCGCATGCTCGCCGGGCCGTACGGTACCCTGATCCTGGCCGATCCGGGCGCGGTGCGCGCCGTCGGTACCCTCTTCCGCTGCAATGGGCCGCTTTGGCGGACCCGCCCGCCGCCACCGGCGCTCGGCGAGCACAATGCCGAGGTGTTGGGGTCTTTGACGCAAAGCATGTGACTTTTGACTCTGACCCCGTTTGCGAGACCCGGCCGTCGACGGTGGCTTGCTTGCCGAATAGAGCATGGGCACTCGCGCCCGCGCTGACCGTGCTGGTGATGGTTGCCGGTGCGCCGGGTTTGCCGGCACTGGGGGCCGCAGCAGCCGATGCGCTGCCAGGCAGCGCTTTCGGCGCTGCGGAAATGGCCGCGGATGCCCGTGTCCCGGGTAGCCAGGCCCGGGCCGGCGAGGTGCTTTACGCCACCCATTGCGCCGCCTGCCACGAAGGTGGCATGCCGAGGGCGCCGCATCGGGACTGGCTGGCCAAAATGGCGCCCGACGCCGTTCTCGATGCCATGAACCGGGGCACGATGCAGCAGGAGGCGGCGCATCTCGGCGTGGCACAACGGCAGGCGGTAACGGAATTTCTCACAGGTGTCTCGTTGGCCGACTACGAACGGCCGCCCGGTCCGCCTGCCTGTACCGGCGATGCCCTGCTGTTCGATCTCACGCAGGCGCCGGTTCGGGCCGGCTGGGGCTACGGCACGGCGCGTTTCGTGCCGCCACAAGCGGCCGGGTTGAGCAAACGGCGGATATCGCGGTTGCAGCTGAAGTGGGCGTATGCCTTTCCCGGTGCAATACGGGCGCGGTCCTTGCCGGTGGTGGCGATGGGCGCAGTGTTCGTCGGCAGCCAGAACGGCACCGTGCATGCATTCGACCTGGCCAGCGGCTGCGCCCGCTGGCATACCCGCGTATCCGCCGAGGTGCGCACCGCGATTGTCGTCGAGCCCTGGGTCGACGGCGAGCAACCCGCGGCCGCGCCGCGCGCCTTCTTCGGCGACCTGATGGGCCGGGTCTATGCATTGAATGCGCTGACGGGAGAATTGTTCTGGCAGCAACGGGTGGACGACCATCCGAATGCCACGATCACCGGAACACCGGTATTCCACGACGGCACGCTGTTCGTGCCCGTGTCGTCGCTGGAAGTCATCACCGCCGCGGATGCCGCCTACCCCTGTTGCACGTTCCGGGGATCGGTGGTGGCGATGGACGCGGTTGACGGGCGCATCCGCTGGCGCCACTACACGATCGAACAGCCGGCGGCGGAACGGGGTACAACGTCCGTCGGCACGCCGCGGTTCGGCCCGTCCGGCGCCGCGGTATGGAACAGCCCGGCGGTGGATGCGAAGCGCGGGCTGATCTACTTCGGCAGCAGCGAGAACTATTCCTCGCCGGCGGACAGCAATTCGGACGCCGTTTTCGCCGTGGACATGGAAACCGGCGGCCGTCGCTGGCGCCGTCAGCTGCTGGCCGGGGATGCCTGGAACGGCGGTTGCTACTTCGGTGCGGCGACGCACCCCAACTGCCCGCCGGAACGCGGCGGGGACCTGGACGTTTCCGCCTCGCCGGTGCTGGTGGAAGCGGGCGGCCGGGAACTGCTGATCGCCGCCCAGAAATCCGGCATGGTCTTCGGCCTCGACCCGGACAACGGTCGTCGCGTCTGGGAACGGCAGGTGGGCCGCGGGGGCGTTCAGGGGGGCATTCACTTTGGTGTCGCCGTGCTGGGTACGCGAATTTTCGTACCGATCGTCGATATCCCCCAGGACAGCGAGGGCCGGGTGATCGACGAGCCCGGCGTGCCGGGGCTGCACGCGATGGATGCGGCGACGGGCAGCGTATTGTGGAGCAGCCTGGACGAAGACAATTGCGGCGGGCGCAAGTACTGCAACCCGGGTATCAGCGCCGCGGTTACCGCCATCGAAGGCGCGGTCTTCGCCGGCCATCTCGACGGTATGCTGCGGGCCTACGACAGCGAGACGGGGGCCGTTCTCTGGGCGCGTGACACCTCACGGCCGGTCGAGGCGGTCAACGGCACCGCGACCGGGGGTTCCATTGGCGGCCCCGGTCCGGCGGTCGCCCGCGGTCATGTGATCGTCAATTCCGGCTACGACTTCGGCGAACACATGACGGGCAACGCGCTGCATGTCTACAGCGTGGATGGCAAGTAATCGGCGACACCGCCGTACTCGGGAGGCCTCATTCGATGTGATCTATTGTCTTATTTTTCGCGGCGAACGTTGATGCCGTGATCGCCACGGAACCAGGTATCTTCTGTAATACCATCCCTGCGCAGCAGTTCCTTGCGGACTTTCTGTGTCGGCGTTTTCGGCAGTTCAGCGAGTACTCGTATATAACTGGGTAGCATGAAATGCGCCATCCTTTCTTCCAGAAAGCGAAAAAGGCGTTCAGGGTCTACTTTTTTCCCGGTGACAGGCGAGACCACGATCATTACCTCATCTTCCGAGAGGTCACTGGGAACCGGAATTGCGGCAGCATCGGCCACATCCGGATACGCCGTCACTTCGGACTCAACTTCAAATGATGAGATATTTTCACCCCGCCGGCGTATCGCGTCCGTCAGCCGATCGACAAAAAAGAAATTGCCTTGTTCGTCTCTGCGAAAGGCGTCCCCCGTGTGAAACCAGCCATTTCTCCACGCGCGAGCAGTTGCCTCAGGATCTTTGTAATAGCCGCTGTTCATTGCCCACGGGCGGTCGGTTCGAACAATCAACTCGCCCACAGTTCCTGTCGGGACGATTTCGTCGTGTTCGTTGACTACTCGTACTTCCATACCACGACGCGGCTTACCGCATGTCCCCGTAGTGTCTGGATTGACGTCGGACACCAGCGGTGTACAGGCCTCCGTCATGTTGTACGACGTACGCATCTGGATCTTATGCCGTTTTGCCAGCGCTGCTGCATCTTGATTCCACGGCACGGTAACTACGTGTTTTAGCGAATGATCTGTATCCGATTCGTTTTTGGGTAGTTTCAAAAGAAATGGCACCATTGCGCTCAAAAGGCAAGCCATCGTGATTTCGTGCTTCCTGACAACGGGCCAGAAGCGATCGGTGTGAAACCCATCGACGAGCACACATGAGCATCCTGCAGTGACCGCCATTGCCACAAGCACGGTTCCGCTTACATGAAACAGCGGCAGGTTGACCAGAATACGGTCGGCGGCAGTGACGAAATCGAATGCCTCGGCTCCGGTGGTATAGGTCTGAACATAGGAAGAGAGAACGGCTTTGGACGGGCCAGTAGTTCCGGAGGTAAAAATGATGTACATGGAGTCCCATGGTTGAACATCTCCCATATCCTCGTCGTTGCTATCGTCACCACAGTCATCGACAAACAAGCTGGTCTCGGGGTGGAACTGGTATCCGGAAAGTGGGTGGCTGGCGTCGCCCACAACCACGATGTCCGAGAGTTTGCGCCCGGAATCTACATGGTGGAGTCGATCTATGTAGGCAGCGTTGCAGATCATCAGCTCTGCATCTGAGAGCTGAATCAAATTCTCCAAAAGCATTCCCTTGTATGCCGTATTCATCGGCACATATACAGCGCCGATATAGTTCAACGCAAACCAGGTGAGAACCGCTTCGGGACCGTTCGGCTGCCAGGAAAGAACGTGATCGCCCGATTGGACTCCTAATCCTCTCAACCTGCTTGCAACAGATCTTGTTTTGCGAAGCGTCTCGAACCATGTCCAGGTTGGCCCTTCGTCGAAAACAAATGCATCGGATTCCGGTCTTTCGCGCGCCCACCTGTACAGTAACGGGCCAATAACGCATTGTTCCGGCAAAGGTATGTCGGCAGTGGATTTCATTGTCTTTGTCAGTCCGCCAATCGATACAATTCCATGAATCGAATCAGTGTCATGCAATCACCAGATGGCGTGATTTGCCGGAGATAGATGCGGTCGATCTTTCCAATCCGGCGACTATCGAATCGGCTGTCCCATTCCGAACGAACGCACGGGTTTTGGCGTTGCAGTCGCCGAAGGTCGCTCTTTCGTTGGTCTGAGGCACCTCCTCGTTGGCGTTCGGTCCGTGACTATTGAACTCAGTCGACATGGCTACCGATCGGTCCAGTTCGGCTTTCGACGTTCACCGAAAGCCCTGGCGCCTTCTTTTGCGTCCTCCGATTCGACGATTCTGTCGACATAGTCTTGATTTATTTCACGCGCGCCGGGTGGAAAATCGAGAGGCGCGTCCAAGCCGCGATACAAAACCTCTTTGCTGAATCGGACCGCCATTGGTGCATTGCCAGCGATCGCGTCGGCAATTTCCAAAGCGACTGGCATCAGGTCCGACGGTGGCACCACTTCATTGACGAGCCCCCAACGCGCTGCTTCCTGCGCAGCAATAGAATTGCCCTGAAAAATCATTCGTGCTGCGATCTTTGTCGGAATTTGTCGGGACAATCGAAGTATGCCCCCGGCGCCGGCGATAAGGCCGAATGTCACTTCGGTTAGCGCGAAAGTCGCGGACTCCGAGGCCACCACAATATCGGATGCGAGAGCGATTTCGGTTCCTCCCCCAAGCGCAAATCCATTAACGGCAGCGATGATCGGTTTATTTATGTAGTGATCGCAGATGCCAGCAAACCCCCAATTCCCGGCTTGTTCCTTTGAGCCAAACTCGCCGGCAGCTACGGCCTTCAGGTCTGCTCCGGCACAAAAAGCCCTGGTGCCGGCGCCGGTTATAATTACGACTCGAAGTTCTTTTTCATTCGCGACAATTTCCAACGCGTCACCGACTTCCTCGCATACCCGGCTGTTAACCGCGTTATGCACCTCTGGCCGGTTTAACGTTATGATCGCGACTTGATTGATGATTTCAAAAATTATCGTTTCGTAGGTCATCGCTGTTGTCCCGTCAACTGATCTCGCGCTACGCATAACCTAATGAAAAATACAATAACACTTGTCGAACCGGGCATCAGGCGGGGCAAACGCCAAGTCCGTTTCAGGAAGTTCGATGGCACATCGGAGAACAAGGACGATTCTATTGCAAACCAATAAAATTGGTTCGATTGTTGACCGGACAACTGTAAGGCTTACTGACCAGCAACCCATTTTTGAGGATTTTGAATGGTCGGCAATTGGATGCAATTCTTCCAATTCAAGTCAATGATCCAGGGTACTCGAAAGTCTTTCCACCGCATCAATGTATTCTTCCATCAATTGCATAACCACTTGTCGAACAGTGAGCTCTTCATTCAATTGTCCGATTACCTGGCCGGCTGGATAACTTATCATGTGTTCGACCGAGTAATGCTCAAAGCGCGCGGCTGCGTTGCTGGTCAGTAGATACTGGAGCGGATATGGAAGCGCCTTCGGCGCCCCATCGGATTCCCAGGCTTCGGTAAATCCACTCTTGAGCATTCTGACGGGCTTCCCCGTCATGCACGGGGTACGTATAGTATCTCTGGATGAACTGGCGAGAACTTTACGTCGTTGGACGGGCGTCAGCTCGCTCTGGATGGTGGGTAACCATACCGATCCAGTCCAAACTCCTTGCGCGCCCAAAGCAATAGACGCTGCAATCTGCTCACCAGAGCCGATGCCGCCTGCAGCCAACACAGGCATCGGCGAAACCTCTCTAACAATCTGGGGGGTGAGCACCAGGGTCGAAACGTCGCCGGTGTGACCTGCGGCTTCTGTACCCACCGCAATAACGAAGTCACAGCCAGCAGCCTTGTGTTTTGCGGCGTGTTTGGCTTCCCCAGCCATTGCACCGACAAAAATGTTGTGGCTGCGGCACAATTCCATAACCTCGGGTGGCGGAGTGCCGAGAGCGTTTACGTAGAGTGAGATTTTGTCGTGTTTCTCCAAGGTGGCACGGAGCATCTCAAATGGTCGATCTCCGATAGTGGCGCCGTCTTCAGCACTGGCGAGATGTCCATGATAGTCTGGCGGGAGTTCCGGGACATTTGACTGCGCCAGAAGGTTGGTCACGAATTCCCGGTGCTTACTTGGAATCATGGCCTTCAATGCGTCTGTGTCATTGCCTTCAATGCGACTGGCCGGTATCAGGAAATCGATGCCGTACTTGTAGTCGCCGATATTCCGGTCGATCCAATTTACCTCTTCTTCGAGTCTTTCAGCAGTAAAGGCAGCCGCGCCGAGCACCCCGAAGCCGCCACTCTTCGATACCTCTGTCACAACATCGCGGCAGTGGCTGAACGCAAAAAGAGGAATGTCAATCTGCAACAATTCGCAGAGCTTCGTTTTCACGTGATACCCCCCGGCGCGCCGCCTGCTTCGTGATCCGGATGACCTGACCTCGGTCCGTGGCGGGCATTGTCTCACGCTCCCCGGCTGAGGGTTCGCTCCCCATCTCCACGGCGGAATCAATCGCGATCAACCCCGGTGAAGGCTAGCAGTTGAGGGTAGCCCCGGCAATGGACAAACCTGAGAATCCGGTTCTCAATCATGAGGTTTGATCATCTTCACCGAGCGGAGTGTTCCCTCCGGGATTGCTCACCAAACCTACCTGCATCAACGGCCTTGCCGAAACGAGGGGTGTCTGTTACGCGAGCCTGAAACGTTGACCTGCGAACGGATCCGACTCGGCAGCCGATGCTGGAGGCCGTGCTTATGCTCCCAACGGGAGCTCTCGCCGGGGAACGCGTAGATCTGACCATGAGCGAGGATTGGGATGAGCCCACCTGGAAGTTCGGCGCCGACCTCGACATCGGTGAGAACGCACTACAAATGGGGTCATTCGTCCCTGAAGTCTTACTGAGGCGTGCATCTCTCCAGGAGATCGGCCATGTCCCTGAGTCCTATCGCCTCTACCCCGTGAGCCAACGGATATCTCTCAGTGCCCGAGTACACGACAAATGAACGTTCCGGGTTGATATCCTGTCTGGCGTTTTGGAACCCACGGCCCACTGTCGGCGCCAGTCCGAGCTTGATTTCCACGGCCCAAGGCGCGCGCGCGCCCGGCAGTTCGATCAGCAGATCGATCTCCGCACCGGATTGGGTCCGATAAAAGCCGGCCGCAGTTCCGGAAGGGGCGACCGCCAGCAGGTTTTCCACGACGAATCCCTCCCAGCTCGCGCCCGCAACGGGATGTCCCGCAAGCGTATTGTGATCTCCGATGCCCAAAAGGGCATGAACCAGCCCACTGTCCCGCACATAGGTCTTCGGCGATTTGACCAGGCGCTTTTTGACGTTGGCAAAGTATGGACGAAGACGGCGTACCAGCAGGAGGTCGACCAGTACGTCGATATACGTGGCTACCGTCGGGTTGCTGACTCCGAGACTGGCTGCGAGTTTCGAGGCATTCAACAGCGTACCCTGCCCGTGCGCCAGCATGGTCCAGAGCCGTTCCAGAGTTTCCGCGGGCATCCGGCGTCCGGTGAACTCGGCAACATCACGATCAAGGTACGTGCGGATGAAGTTCTGGCGGAAAGCCGCCGAATCGCCCGCACTTGGGGCGAGCAGACTGTCCGGGAAACCGCCTCTGACCCAATGATCGGTCACCGACACCCCCTCTGAATCGACCTCCAGCACATCCAGGGCACACAGTGGTACATACTCGATACGACCGGCGAGACTTTCCCCCGACTGCCTCAACAACTCCATCGAGGCCGAACCCAGGATAAGGAATCTTCCGTTTCGACGGCCGGCACGGCGTCCTCTATCGATGAGGCCACGCAGTTCGGCAAACAGATCGGGGACGCGATGGATTTCATCCAGTACAACGAGGCGATCTGCGTATTCGCCCAAAAACATCGCGGGCTCGGCGAGGCGTTGCCGATCAGCCCTGGACTCCAGGTCGAGGTACAATGCGCCGAGAGATTTCGCGATGTCGAGCGCCAGGGTAGTCTTGCCGACCTGGCGGGGGCCAACCAATGCAACAGCCGCTTGTCGACCTAGGGCGGTTTGTACGAACCTGTATGCACGGCGCGGAATCATCCTAGTTAATTTAAATCCTTAATTTAAAAATACAAGGTCAAATAGCGGCTATTGTACTTGACCTCTAGACACCGTTGCCCATTCCGGGTCCTTTTCATGAACTACGACGCAACTCAGCCGCCCAAAGTCCGCACCTCGCACAGTGGCACGCGTTACCAAACGTAACAAAACGCTGGACATCGCGCTATAAGGCGCTAGAATTGCCCAGACCAAATTGGTCAGACCAGATTGGTCAGGGCATGCAGACCAAGCACGAACACATCGCCAACACCCTGACGGATGAAATCCTCTCCGGCCGCTATCGCGCCGGCGACCGGCTGCCGTCGGAGCGCGAACTGGCCATCCGCTTCAATGCGAGCCGGGGCGCCGTCCGGGAAGCCATGAGCCGGCTCTCCCAGCTCGGCGTAGCCGCCATCCACCCGGGCGGTGCACGGGTAGCGCCCATCGACGAAGCGAACCTCGACATCATCGGCTACATGCTCTCGTCCGGCGAACTTCCCGACGCCAGGCTGGTGGGCCAGATTTTCCAGGTGATCGACCGGCTGTTGACCATGGCCGCGGAAACCGTGGTGGCGGAAGCTTCCGATCGGCAGATTCAGGAAATCCGAACCCTTGTGCAGCGCCTGTTCGACGACTCCCTGAACAGCGAAGCCCACACCGCCGCCCGGGTCGAGATGATGCGCGCTTTCATGGTGACCAGCGACAACCTGGTGTGCCAGTTGATCGCGAGAAGCCTCTTCGAGCAGTTCGCGCCGAGCCTGGTTGCCTTTGAACGATACGTACAACTGGACATCGACGCCTTCACCCTGCTGATGCGCCAGCTCGACCGCGCCCTTGCCGCGCGCGACGTTTCCGCCCTTCGCGCGGTATTCGACAACCTGGCCGGGCTGCACCGCAGAACCATGCTGCAGGCGCTTGAAGCCGCATTGCGTGACGCAGAAAACCAACCCCGGGCAGCCCTGTCATGAAAGACCTGCCATGAAAGACAAGCTGATCATTCCCGGCCTGGTGGTACTGGCGTCCCTGTTCGGCGCCGCCGTGCTGATGGCCACCAGTCCCCGGGTGGAACCCACGAACCCGGCCCCGGTTGCGCCGACCGTCCGCGTGCAGGACGTCAAGCCCGAATCCATCCGCCTGCGCGTGCATTCCCAGGGCACGGTGGCGCCCGATACCCAGAGCCAGCTCATTCCCGAGGTGTCCGGCCGCGTCACCTGGATGTCCGGCGCGCTGGTCAACGGCGGCTACTTCGAGGAGGGACAGACCCTGCTGCGCCTCGACGACAAGGACTATCGATCCAGCCTCAAGCGCGCCCGGGCCGCACTCACCCGCACGGAAGCCCAGTACGAACACGCCCTGTTCGAATTCGACCGCATGAAGAGCCTGGAAGAGCGGCGCCTGGCGAGCCGCTCGCAGATGGAATCCGCGCAGCGCGACTACCGCGTGGCGGAAGCGGCCCTGGAAGACTCCCGGGCCAACGTCGAACAGGCCGATCTGAACCTGGAGCGCACCGAGGTCAAGGCGCCGTTCACGGGCCTGGTGCGCGAGGAATCCGTCGACATCGGGCAGCTCGTGGGCCCGGGCTCCCCCATCGCCACCATCTACGCCACCGACCGGCTCGAAGTCCGGCTCCCCATCGCAGACCGTCAACTGGGCTTTCTCAACCTGCCGGTGGGGCACCGCGGCCAACTCCCCGCCGAGCGTCAGCCCGCCGTCACGCTCTCCGCCGAGTATGCCGGGCAGCTTCTTGAATGGACCGGGAGCATCGTGCGCACCGAGGCACAGATCGACACCTCAAGCCGCATGGTCAACGTGGTTGCCCGTCTCACCGGCAATGGCGATGAGTCCCTGCCCGCGGTGGGCCTGTTCGTCAATGCCGACATCGAAGGGCTCCTGGTCGACGACATCGTAGTGCTGCCCCGCATGGCTCTGCGAACCGGCAACCGGGTGCTGGTCGTCGACGACGACAACCGCCTGGAGTTCCGTGACATCGAGCCGTTGCGGCTCTACCAGGACGATGTATTGATCCAGTCCGGCCTCTCGGCCGGTGAGCGGGTCTGCGTTTCGCCCATGCAGACGCCCATCGACGGGATGCTGGTCAACCCGATCGCGGACGCCGCGGGCTGAGTCCATGCACACCGCCATCGCCTGGTTCACGCGCAATCCGGTTGCCGCCAACCTGTTGATGTCCGTCCTGTGCGTCGGTGGCTTCCTTGCGATTCTCACCGTCAATCAGGAAGAGTTCCCGTCGTTCGACATTCCCGTCGTCACCATCACCGTGCCCTACCTCGGTGCCGCGCCGGAAGAAGTCGAACAGGGCGTATGCATCCGCATCGAGGAAGCCATCGAGAGCGTTGCGGGCATCGACAAGATTCACTCGATCGCCAGCGAAGGCTCCTGCCTCGTCAATGCGGAACTGGAGATCGACACCGACCAGGTTGTCGCCCTGAACGAAATAAAGGGCCGGGTCGATGCCATCAACAGTTTTCCCGTGGAGACGGAAAAACCCACCGTTTCCATGATGGCCATGCACCGCAACGTACTGTACGTGGCGCTGTCCGGCGATGCCGACGAGCGCATCCTCAAGGAGGTCGCACAGCAACTGCGGGACGAACTTACCGTCATCGACGGCGTATCGCAGGTGTCCGTCGCCTACATACGCCCCTACGAGATTTCCATCGAAGTTCCGGAATACACCCTGCGCCGGCACGGCCTGTCCTTCGATCAGATCACCCATGCGGTGCGCAACAGCTCGCTCGACATGCCGGGCGGTTCCATCAAGGCGCGGGACGGCGAAATCCTGCTGCGCTCCAAGGGGCAGGCCTACTGGGGAGAGGAGTTCGAGGGCGTGGTAGTGCTCACCAGGCAGGACGGCACCAACGTGACCCTGGGCGAGATCGCGGACATACGCGACGGATTCGAGGAAGGCGACCTCTTCGCCCGCTTCAATGGCAAGCCCGCGGTGGTGCTCAAGGTATCGCAGCTCGACACCGAAGACATCATGCAGATCGCCCGGGACGTGAAGGGATACATCGCCGCGGTGCGCCCATCCCTGCCCGAAGGCCTGGAGCTGACCGTCTGGACCGACGCTTCGCTGGAACTCGAGGAGCGCATGAATGTGCTCAACACCACGGCGCTCGGCGGCCTGTCGCTCGTGCTGATCGTACTGGCGCTCTTCCTGCGGTTCCGCCTCGCCATGTGGGTGGCCGCCGGCATTCCCATCGCGCTGCTCGGCACCATCGCCGTGTTTCCGTACGTCGATTTCCAGATCAGCACCCTGACGGTGCTGGCCTTCATTCTGGTGCTCGGCGTGCTGGTGGACGATGCCATCGTGGTCGGGGAACGCGTCTACAGCCACGAACAGGTCGGCAAGTCGCCGGTAAACGCCGCCATCGACGGTACCCGCGAGGTGTCCATACCGGTCATCTTCGGCGTGCTCACCACCATGGCCGCGTTCATGCCGATCGTGATCGTCGAGGGCCCCATGAGCGACTTTTTCGGCGTCATCGGCAAGGTCGTGATGCTGGCCCTGGTATTCAGCATCATCGAGTCGCAACTCATCCTGCCGGCCCATCTCGCACACCGCAAACGGGGCGCCTCCAAGGGCGGCTTCGGGCGCGCCTGGAACCGGCTGCAGGGCAGGCTGGCGGGCTGGCTCGAGCGCATGGGTTCGGATTACTACGCGCGGTTCGTCGCCCGCGCCATTGCCAAGCGCTACATCACGGCCGCCATCGGCCTCGGCATTCTCGTCCTGGCCATCGCCTTCATGGCCAGCGGCCGGCTGATTTTCGGCTTTTTCCCCTCCATGGAAGGCGATCGCATCTACGCCCAACTGGAAATGCCCGAAGGCGTGTCCGTGGACGTGACCATTCAGGCGGCCCGCCAGTTCGAGCGGGCCGCCGAGGCGCTGAACCTCGAACTGATGCGGGAGTTCGGCCGGGAGACGCCCGTGATCCTGAATCAACTCACCAGCATCGGCACCCCCGCGGACCGCGACGGTCCCCCGAACCTTCCTCAACCCGGGCGCAGCCACTTTGCGGAGGTGGTCATCGAACTGCCGCCGGCGCGCCAGCGGAACAACCGCAGCACGGCGGAGATCGCCAATCGCTGGCGGGAACTCGTCGGCCCGGTTACCGATGCGGTGAAACTGCGCTTCAGCTCCGACCGGTTCTCCGCCGGAGAGGCCATCAACTACCAGCTCGCCGGCAGCGATGTGGACGCCCTGCGGGCCGCGGGCGCCGAACTTCGTACCGAACTCGCCCGCTACGCCGGGGTTTTCGACATTCACGACACGTTCAGGGCCGGCAAGCAGGAAATTCGCCTGAGCCTGCTGCCCGAGGCCAGAAATCTCGGCCTCACGCTCGGCGACCTCGCGCGCCAGGTGCGCAACGCCTTCTACGGCGCCGAGACGCAACGCGTCCAGCGTGGCCGGGATGATGTCAGGGTGATGGTGCGATTCCCGGAGGCCGAGCGAAAGTCCATCGGCAACCTGGAAGACATGTACATCCGTACGCCCGGCGGCAAGGAAGTGCCGTTCTACAGCGTCGCCAGCTTCGAGATCGGCAACGGGTATTCCGCAATCCGGCGCACGAACGGACGGCGGGTGGTCAACGTCATCGCCGACGTCAATCGGGACGTCCATACGCCCGAGGAGGTGATGCGCGGTATCGAAAGGACGGTCATCCCGTCGCTGCTCGCGAAGTACCCGGGCATGTACATCGGCCTCGACGGCGAGCAGGAACAGCGCATGGAAGCCATGCAGGGCTTGGCCCAGGGCGCGCTGCTGGCACTGGTGATCATCTACACGCTGCTGGCCGTGCCGTTAAGAAGCTACGTGCAACCCCTGGTCATCATGAGCGTCATTCCCTTCGGCGCGGTCGGCGCGATCTTCGGCCACTGGGTAATGGGCGTGCACCTCCAGTTCTTCTCGGCGCTGGGCATCGTGGCGCTGTCCGGCGTGGTGGTGAACGCAAGCCTCGTGCTGGTCGATTTCGTGAACCGCTGCCGGCGTCAGGGCATGGATGTGGACGAGGCGCTGATACAGAGCTGCAACGTGCGTTTCCGCGCGATCATCCTCACCTCGGTGACCACCTTCGTCGGCCTGATCCCGCTCATGATCAACCAGACGCCGGCGACCATGCCGTTCATTCCCATGGCGACATCCCTCGCCTTCGGCGT
>CAZWZH010000135.1:0-14382 GCA_964638775.1 uncultured Pseudomonadales bacterium | reverse complement strand
CTTTGCCGAACTCGGCGTCGGCGCCAACTTCCAGGCCCTGTGGGCGTATCCCGACACCTACATCATGGATGTCAACCTGCCGGCGGTCGGGCCGGAACGGGTAGGGCGCATGTATCCCATCGGCTCCATCGAGCGGGCCGGCGGCCTGATCGTGGGCGGCAGCGACTGGTCGGTCTCGTCGCTCAATCCCCTGGAGGCGATCGAGACCGCCGTCACGCGGCAGGATGCAAGCGGTGAGATCGACGGCGTGCTGAATCCGGCTGAACGGGTATCGCTGGAGACGATGCTGGCGGCATACACCCGACACGGGGCATACGTCATGCACCATGAGGACCGGGTGGGAACGATCGAAACCGGAAAGCTTGCCGATCTCACCGTGCTCGAACGCGACCTGTTCGACACCCCGGTCAGGGAGATCGGCGAGGTGGAGGTCTTGATGACGCTTCTCGAGGGCGCCGTCGTTTACGACTCCGGGATACTTGGCGGCCGCGCTGCGCAATAGTCCGTAGCGCGCCGGAGCGCGGGGTTCCATCCCGCGGCGCATCAATCCTCGATCTTGTCCGGAAACTCGCAGAGATCCTCGATCAGGCAGGCGCCGCAGCGAGGCTTGCGGGCCGTGCACACGTAGCGCCCGTGCAGGATGAGCCAGTGGTGGGCGTCTTTCAGGAAAGGTTTGGGAATCCATCGCACCAGGCGGTCCTCCACCTGGCGGACGTTTTTGCCCGGGGCCATGCGGGTGCGGTTGGCGACTCGGAAGATGTGGGTGTCCACGGCCATGGTCGGCTGGCCGAACGCGGTGTTCAGCACCACGTTGGCCGTCTTGCGGCCGACGCCGGGCAATGCCTCCAGCGCCTCGCGGTCGTCCGGGACTTCGCCGTTGTGCTTTTCGATCAGGATGCGGCTCGTCCTGACGATGTTCTCGGCCTTGGTATTGAACAGGCCGATGCTCTGGATGTGCCGCTTCAGTTTCCCGACACCCAGGTCAACCATCGCGTGCGGCGTGTTGGCCACCCTGTACAGCGTCTCCGTGGCCTTGTTGACGCTGACGTCGGTGGCCTGGGCGGAGAGGATGACGGAGACAAGCAGCTCATAGGGCGTTTGGTACTCCAGCTCCGTGGTCGGGTCGGGGTCGTTGGCCTGCAGCCGCTCGAATATGCGGGTTCGTTTTTCCCTGTTCATGCGCGGGCGATGCGTATCCAGTTGGCCAGGCCCAGCAACAGCCCGCCTACCAGGAAGGCGCCGGGGGGCAGCAGCACGACCAGCAGGCCCCCGTTCGCGGCCACCTCGACGGTCCAGGAATCTGCGGCCGGGCCGAACAACTGCGCCATGCCGGCGAACAGCGTTCCGTTGCCGAGCAGTTCGCGCACGCCGCCCAGCACGATGAGCGCGATTGCGAACCCACAGGAGGTGCCCAGCGCGTCGAGCGCGGCCTCCCCCGGGGGCTGGCGGCTGGCGAAGGCTTCGATGCGGCCGAGAATCATGCAGTTGGACACGATGATCTGGATAAAGAGCGCGACGCGAAGGTACAGGTCGAAAGCGTGCGCTTCCAGCAGCAGCACGCTCATGGTCGTAAACGTGGCGATGACCAGCACGAAACAGGGTAGGCGCGCGGCATGTGGGATCCATCCGCGCAGCAGCGAGATCGTCAGGCTCGAGCCCAGCATCACGAAACCGCTTGCCAGTGCGAGGCCGAGAGCGTTGACCAGGCTGTTGCTGACGGCCAGCAGCGGGCAGAGGCCGAGCAGTTGCGCCCAGGCAGGATTCCGCTCGATGGCGGCGGTGGCGAACGTGCCTGTGCTCAAGTCTCGTCTCCTGAAGGCGGAGCGTTCGCCACCGACTCCAGCAAGGCCGATACGCTGCGCTTGACGGCCTCGCTGGTGATGGTGGCGCCCGTCACTGCGTCGACCTCCTTGGGCAGCCTGCCTGAGAACTGATAGATCCAGGGGCTGCGCGCCGTATCGATGAAATCCCCGAGCCCGGGCGTCTCCCGGTGCCTGGTGACGCGCACACCGGCCAGCGCGTTTGCCCCGTCTGGGCCAGCGCGGAACGCGGCGATAAACTCGATCTCGCCGGCGTATCCGTTGGTCGACGAGCGCCGCAGCCGAACGCCGTTGGGCAGATCCAGGCGGTCGCCGTCCCAGTGCAGTCCCACGGTGGGGAATTCAGCGCCCACAAGATCGAAGGCGACGCGCCACGCATGCGCATCGCGATTGGCCCGGATGTCGTCGGCGGTGAACCGGTGGGTGCCCGCCAGCAGCAGCGCGCAGAGCGCACCGATGGCGGCGAGGCTCATCAGCGGCTTCATCGCACGCCCACCCGGCCGCGGCCAAGCGCATCGAGAAACGGGGTGGCCGCGTTGGCGATCAGTACGCCGAAGGCGATGCCGTCGGGGTAGCCGCCCCAGGCGCGAATCGCGAAGGTGATGCCCGCCGCCAGCGCGCCGAACAGCCATTGCCCGGCAGGGTGGCCGGGGTGGGTCACCGGGTCGGTCACCACGAAGAACGCGGCCAGCATGGTTCCGGCCGAGAGGTAGTGGAACAGCGGCGAACCGGCGCTTCTGGAACTGCCCCCGTCGTGGAAAACGAGGGCGAACAGGCCCAGTACGATGAGGAAGCCCAGCACGACGCGCCAGGCGATCAACCCAAGTCCGGCGGTCACCAGGCCCCCGAACGCGAAGGCGATGTTTGCCCATTCCCAGCCGTAGCCGCCGAGCTGGCCGAACGCCGGGTCGACGGCAAAGGCCTCCGCGGCCGTCAGCCCTTCCCGGTATCGGAACGCCGTGAGCGCGGTGGCGCCGGTGTGTCCGTCCACCAGCGGCGGCCAGGTGGCGAGCGCCACCGGGAAGCAGACCAGCGCCAGTGCGTAACCGACCATGGCCGGGTTGAAGATGTTGTGGCCGAGCCCGCCGTAAAGCTGGCGCGCCAGCACGACCATGCCGAAGGTGGCGAGGAGCAGGACGTGCCAGGGCATGCCCGGCGGCAGGGCCAATGCCAGGATGAGCGTTCCCAGGAAAATCGAGCCGTCGAATGAGGCGGGCCTTCGGCGGAACAGTGGCAGCGGTTGTCCGCGCAGGCGCAGGCACGCGAATTCCAGCGCGTACGCCAGCGGCAGGGCGATGGCCAGGTTGCGCAGGTATCCCCAGCCGTAGAACCAGGACAGCACCGCGAATCCGGGCGCCAGTGCCAGCGCGACCGCCCACATGATGCGGTTGCTGTTCACTGGAAGGCGGCCCCGTCCTGTTGTGTCCGGTATTTCCGTCGGGCGAGCCGTTCGGCGCGCCTCGCCCTGGCGGCGTCCTGTTCGGCGGCGAGCCGTTCTGCGCGCGCCTCGAAACGGGCTTTGACGTGGGCGGCCCGTGCGTCTCTTGCGGCTCTTTCGGCCAGTACCCGCTTGCCGTCGGCGAATGCTTGCGCGAGGGGGATGCCGCTCGGGCACGCCCGGTCACAAAGGCGGCATTCGATGCAGCGCTGCAGCCCGAGTTCCCTTGCCCCGTCCCACTTGCCGGCGGAACTCAGCCACAGCAGTTCCCTGGGGGCGAGATCGGCGGGGCAGACGGGTTCGCAGCGGTTGCAGCCGATGCAGGGCTGGCCGCCATGAGCCGTTCCCGGGAGCACCTGTGGCCGCGGCCTTTCTTCCCGGAGGGCCCCGCTTGCGTGGATGTCCGCGTGTTCTGCCGTATCGGTGATAGCCTCGGGGGCCGGAATCAGATCGATGCAATCGACGGGGCAGGCGGGCAGGCATAGTTCACAGCCGGTGCACTCGTCCTCGATCACCGTGTGCATATAGCCCGGCGCGCCGATAATGGCGTCCACCGGGCAGGCGCGGGTGCAGAGAAAGCAGCCGATGCATTCTTCCTCCCTGATCCGCGCGAGCGCATTTTCCGGGGCGGGCGGCGAGACGCCCCCGCTACGGCCGAGCAGCGAACGCAGCGCCTCGAAAGTCTCGTTCCCGCCGGGCGGACAGAGATCGATGGCCGCGCCGCCGGCCACGGCTTCCGCATAGGGCCGGCACCCGGGATAGCCGCACTGCGCGCACTGGGTTTGCGGCAGCAGCGCGTCGATGGCGTCGATGAGCTCGTTGTCGTTGCCCTTCAGGCGGGCGTGGGCAGATAGCAGCAGCCAGCCCAACCCCAGCGTGACGCAGGTGAGAACGATGACTGTCGAGATCATCTCCACCGGACAGCGCCTGCGGACCCGATGTTCCGGCCGGACCGGTGCACGCCGAACACCTGCAACCCGAGAACCTGGACAGCCCTCGCTGCATACGGGAGGTGTGGCGGAGCCGCGTTCCTCACGTATCAAGCCCCACGAATCCCAGGAAACCGAGGCTCATGATCCCGGCGGTGATCAGTGCGATGGGCGCGCCCTTGAACGGGGCGGGCACGTCGGCGCCTTCGAGGCGTTCGCGGATGGCGCCGAACAGCACCATCACCAGCGAGAAGCCGGCCGCGGCTCCGGCGCTGAAAAAGATGGTGCCGGCAAACGACAGGTCGCTGCCCACCGCCAGCAGGGCGACACCCAGCACCGCGCAATTGGTGGTGATGAGGGGCAGATAGATGCCGAGGTTCCGGTGCAGGAGGGGGCTGGTGGCCCGCACGTACATCTCGGTGTATTGCACCACCCCCGCGATCACGACGATGAACACGATGATGTTCAGCCAATCCAGCCCGAGGGGCACGAGCAGGCCGTGAAATACCAGGAAACAGACGGTTGCCGAAAGCGTCAGAACGAAGGTCGTCGCCAAACCCATCGCCAGCGCGGTAGACAGGCTGTTCGTCACGCCCATGAACGGGCACAGGCCCAGGAACTGCGCCAGCACGAAGTTGTTGACCAGTAGCGCGCCGATGAGGATCAGTGCGAGTTCGCCCATGCCGGGAGCCTAGAACTCTATTTCATGGATTTCCAATGCTTCAGCGCACGTTCATGCCGGGTTCCGCGCCGCTGTCGGGGCTGACCAGGAAGATGTCTTCGCCGCCGGGACCGGCCGCCAGCACCATGCCTTCGGAGGTGCCGAAGCGCATTTTGCGGGGCGCCAGGTTGGCGACCACCACCACGAGGCGGCCGACCAGGTCTTCGGGATTCGGGTACGCGGCCTTTATGCCCGCAAACACCTGGCGCCGCTCGCCGCCCAGATCGATGGTAAGCCGCAGCAGCTTGTCGGCACCGTCCACGTGTTCGGCGGCGACCACCGAGGCCACCTTGAGTTCGACCTTGGCGAAATCGTCAATGGAAATGGTGTCGTCTTCGGTGCTTTCGGCTTCGCTGGCATCGGCGTCGGCTTCGCTCTTCGAAGCCTCCACCAGTGCCTCGAGGTCTTTCTTCTCCATGCGCTTGAAGAGCGGCTGGAACCTGCCGATTTCATGGCCGAGCAGGGGCTTGTCGATGCCGTCCCAGGTGAAGGGCCCAACGTTGAGGAAATCACGTGAGCGCTCCGCCATTCCCGGCAGGATGGGCTGCAGGTAGATGGCGAGTACCCGGAACATGTTGATGCCCTGGCTGCAGATCGCCTGCATCTCGTCGTGGCGCTCCGGCACCCTGGCGAGATTCCAGGGTTCGTGGCGGGCGATGTACTGGTTGGCGAGGTCGGCGAGTTCCGTGATCAGGCGTACGCCCCTTGAGGTGGCGCTGTTCTCGAAATGCTCCGCCAGTTCATCCCGGGCTTCGATGAAGCGTTCCCAGAGCGGCACGTCGTGCATTTCCGCGGAAAGCCTTCCGGCGAACTGCTTGTTGATGAACCCCGCGCAGCGGCTTGCGATGTTCACCACCTTGCCCACCAGGTCGCTGTTCACGCGCTGCGCGAAATCGTCGAAGTTGAGGTCGAAATCGTCGATGGTGCCGTTCAGCTTGGTGGCGTAGTAGTAGCGCAGGCACTCCGGGTCGATGTATTCGAGGCAGGTTTCCGCGTTGATGAGCGTGCCCTTCGACTTGGACATCTTGGCGCCGTTGACGGTGAGGAACCCGTGCGTGTGCAGGCGGGTGGGTGTGCGGAAGCCGGAACCGTGCAGCACCGCCGGCCAGAACAGGGCGTGGAAGTTGACGATGTCCTTGCCGATGAAATGGTGCACTTCGGTTTCGCCCGCGGCATCGGGCGACCAGAAGTCGTCGAAGCGCGCCTCGCCGCCCGCGTCCACCAGGTTCTTGAAACTCGCCATGTAGCCGATGGGCGCGTCCATCCACACGTAGAAATACTTGTCGGTGGTGCCCGGCACCAGGAAGCCGAAGTAGGGCGCATCGCGGGAGATGTCCCAGGCGCGCAGGCCCGCATCCAACCACTCGGCGAGCTTGTTGGCCACCTCGGGCTGTACGGCGCCGCTGCGCGTCCACTCACGCAGGAAATCCGTGTACTGGGGCAGGTCGAAGAAGTAGTGCGGAGAGCTGCGCACCGTCGGCTCCGCGCCGGAGAGGAGCGACCTGGGATTCTTCAGTTCGATGGCGTTGTAGGTGGCGCCGCAGGCATCGCAGTTGTCGCCGTACTGGTCTTCGGCGCCGCAGCGCGGGCAGTTGCCCTTCACGAACCGGTCGGCCAGGAACATGTTGCGCTCGGGGTCGTAGAGCTGCTCCACGTCACGGGTGAAGATCAGGCCGGCGTCCACCAGCCGCTGATAGATCAGCTCGCTGAGTTCGCGGTTCTCCTCGGAGTGCGTGGAGTGGTAGTTGTCGTAGTCGATGTGGAAGCCCTGGAAATCGCGCACGTGCTCCAGGCGCATCCCCTCGATCATCGCTACCGGGTCGACGCCTTCCTCCTCGGCCTTCAGCATGGTGCCGGTTCCGTGGGTATCGTCGGCGCAGACGTAGATGCACGCATTGCCGCGCAGCCGCTGGTAGCGTACCCAGATGTCAGACTGCACGTGCTCCAGCAGGTGGCCCACGTGGATGGGGCCGTTCGTGTAGGGCAGGGCGGTGGTGACCAGCAGGCGGCGGCTCATGGTTTGCTTCGGGCCGGTTTCGGGTGGGCGGCGCGCACTATACCGCAAGGCGGTACGCAACCCTATAATGACCGGCTTGCCTCAGCCGATGTCCCCACCGGAGGGTAGTATCGTGTCACACGCCTTGCCACGCATCACAGTTCGCATTGCGCGCTGAAGGGGTGGCAAGACTTGTGCACGACACCGGGGCCGCCCAATGAAGGTTGAGCAGTTCAACGATCCGTACCTTGCGAAATCCTGGTCGAGCCTGGGCGCGCGGGTGCTGTCCAGCGGCCAGCGGGTGTCGGTGACCCTGGGGTATCCGGCCGCGGGGATACGGGACGCGCTCACCGATGAACTCAAGGCATTCCTGAACACCGACAAGCTCGACCTCGAGGTGCGCTTCGACCCGCCGGCCGCCCGCGGCTTTGCCCGGGTGGCGCACGTGATCGCGGTTGCCTCCGGCAAGGGCGGCGTGGGCAAGTCGACCACCGCGGTGAACCTGGCCCTGGCCCTGGAAAAGGAAGGCGCGAAGGTGGGGCTGCTCGATGCCGACATTTACGGCCCGAGCCAGGGCATGATGTTGGGGGTGGCTTCCGGCCGCCGGCCCGAGGTGAAAGAAGAAAAACTCTTCGTGCCGATCAGGGCGCACGGCCTGAAGACCATGTCGATGAGTTTCCTGGTGGAGGAGAACACGCCCATGGTCTGGCGCGGGCCCATGGCCACGGGCGCCCTGCAGCAACTGCTGATGCAGACCGATTGGCAGGAGCTCGACTACCTCATCGTCGACATGCCCCCCGGCACCGGCGACATTCAGCTCACGCTGTCGCAGAAGGTTCCGGTGTCCGGCGCCGTCATCGTCACCACGCCCCAGGACATCGCCCTGCTCGACGCCAGGAAGGGCATAGAGATGTTCCGCAAGGTGGATATTCCGGTGCTGGGGGTGGTGGAGAACATGAGCCTGTACGAGTGCCCGAAGTGCGGGGAGCTGAGCCACCTGTTCGGCGCCGGCGGAGGCGAACGCGTGGCCGCCGAGTTCGGGGTGCCGCTGATTGGCGAGTTGCCCCTGGCCACGGCGATCCGCGAGCAGGCCGATGGCGGGACGCCCACCGTGGCCGCGGACCCTGACGGCGTAAACGGCCGACTGTACCGGGATGCGGCCCGCCACATGGCGGCGCGGTTGTGGGATATCGACACGCCGGCGGCGCCGGTGATCGGCATGAGCGACGATTGATGAGCATCAAATCCGACCGGTGGATACGGGAAATGGCGGCGGGCGGCATGATCGAGCCGTTCGAGCCGGGCCAGGTGCGCCAGGGGGAAAACGGCAAGATCATCTCGTTCGGCACCTCGAGCTACGGCTACGACGTGCGCTGCGCCCCGGAGTTCAAGGTGTTCACCAACATCTACTCCGCCACCGTCGACCCCAAGGCGTTCGACGAACGCAGCTTCGTGGACGTGCACGACGATGTCTGCACCATCCCCCCGAATTCCTTCGCGCTGGCTTCCACCGTGGAGTATTTCCGCATTCCCCGGGACGTGCTGACCATCTGCCTCGGCAAATCCACCTACGCGCGCTGCGGCATCATCGTCAACGTCACGCCCCTGGAGCCGGAGTGGGAGGGCCATGTCACGCTGGAGTTCTCCAACACCACGAACCTGCCGGCCAAGATCTACGCCAACGAAGGCGCCGCGCAGATGATCTTCTTCCAGTCGGACGAGAGCTGCGAAGTCTCTTACAAGGACCGCGGCGGCAAGTATCAGGGGCAGCGCGGCGTTACGTTGCCGAAGCCCTGAAAGGCGCGAAATTTCAGCGATTGCCCCCTGGAAACGGAAGGCGTTTCAGGTTATAAAATTGCCATCGGGGCCGGCCTTCCCCGTTGACCGATTCGCGGAATTGGTGCCTTGGCCGGGGCTCGAACCCGGACGGCATGCAGCTTGTTACTGCAGGGGCCGGAGGACTGCCATTCCTCTGCGTCTGCCATTTCCGCCACCAAGGCTGGGAAGCCCGAGTCGGAAACGATTCGGGCTTCCATTTTCACGGGATGGCGTGATGTGCATGCAGTGGAAAAGGCCCTGAAATGTGTCGTCCAAAACCCTTTGAAACTGTAAGAGATATCTCACACGATGCTGGATGAGGCGATCCGCCGGTTCGATCAGGCGCTCAAGACCTTGACCGGGTCGCGCGCCGCGGAACGGGAGAACCCCGCTGCGCAGATCGAGGAAGAGCCCATGGGAGACGCGGAGCGCGCCCACGCCGCCGGGCTCATGCGTGTCAATCACACCGGCGAGGTGTGTGCCCAGGCGCTCTACGAAGGGCAGGCTCTCACCGCCCGTGACCGGAACGTTCGCGGCCGCCTGCTCGAGGCGGCCGGCGAAGAGGCCGATCACCTCGCCTGGTGCGCCGAACGGTTGGACGAACTGGGCAGCGGGCCCAGTGTGCTGAACCCGCTCTTCTACGCCACTTCCTACGCAATGGGCGCGTTAACCGGCCTGGTCGGCGACAGCGTGAGCCTGGGTTTCGTCGAGGCGACGGAAGATCAGGTGTGCGAGCATCTCGAACGCCATCTCGATGCGTTGCCGGAACAGGATGCAAAGAGCCGCGCCATCGTCGAGCGCATGCACGAGGAGGAGGCGCGGCACGGCTCCGAAGCGCTGGAGATGGGCGGAGCCGAATTCCCGGCGCCGGTGAAGCAGGCGATGACCCTGGTTTCTCGTGTCATGACGGAGACGACCTACCGCATATAGGTTCTCGTCGAGTTACCGGCCGAAGTTGAAGCGCTGAAAATCCGTTCAGAACGCAGCTTTTTTCCGGTGGAAATGATGCGACGGGTCGGCTATAAAACAGCCAACGGGGGCTGGCCTTCCCCGCTGACCGATTCGCGGAATTGGTGCCTTGACCGGGGGTCGAACCCGGACGGCATGCAGGGTTAGCTGCAGGGGCCGGAGGAGTGCCAGTCCTCTGCGTCTACCAATTCCGCCTCTACGTCGAAATTGGGGCCGGGTGTCCGAATCCGCGAGGATTCGGGCTCCATTCTCCCGAGATGCGGTTGCCGGCGCGCTGATGAAATGCCCCTGATGTCCGTGCGCATTCGCCTCTATTTCCTGTAGGAGATAACGCACAAATCGCTCGATGACCCCGTGCGGCGCTTCGACCGCGCGTTGAGAACCTGACTGGACAGGTTGCGAAGAGCCGGGTCATTCCCACCGGTACGCAAACCGTCCCGACCTGCCTCCCGGGCGCCGTCTGGCTGTCGAGGCCCTCGATCCGCCCCGGATGGGGTTTTCAGCCGAACAGTTCCCGCAGGGCCGCGCCGGGATCGGCCGAGCGCATGAATGCCTCGCCGACCAGGAAGGCGCGCACGCCCCGGTGCAGCATGGCCTGTACATGGCTTCGTTGAAGAATGCCGCTTTCCGTGACGACAGTTACCCCTTCCGGGATGGCGTCCAGCAGGCCGAACGTGGTGGTGAGGCTGGTTTCGAAAGTCTTCAGGTTGCGGTTGTTGATGCCGATGAGTGCTGGATTCAGAGACAGGGCCGAGTCGAGTTCCTCGCGGTCGTGCACTTCGATCAGCACATCGAGTCCGAGACCGGCGGCCACGTCCGCCAATGCCCGGAGTTCCGGCGCGCGCAGGGCGCTCACGATCAGCAGGATGCAATCGGCGCCAAGCGCCCGTGCCTCGTAGACCTGGTACTCGTCGATGGTGAAATCCTTGCGCAGCACCGGCAGTGCAACCGCGCTGCGTGCGGCCTGCAGGTGGGCGTCGCCGCCCTGGAAGTACTTCTCGTCGGTGAGCACCGACAGGCAGGCGGCGCCGGCTGCTTCGTAGCTCGTCGCGATGGCGGGGGGGTCGAAGTCGGCGCGGATGACGCCCTTGCTGGGCGATGCCTTCTTGATTTCGGCGATCACGGCGGCCTCGCCTGCTTCGATTCTTAGCGTGAGGGCATTGCGGAAACCGCGCGGCGCGGGTTGCCGTTCCACACTTCTGCGCACGTCGGCCAGTGGGCGCCGGCTTTTGCGCCGCTCAACCTCCTCGCGCTTGTGCGCCAGAATTTCGTCCAGCACGGTGGCCATGGTCGCTGTACGCCCTGCTAGCCCGGATGTCAGGACTCGCCCATCAGGCTGGTGATGCGCACGAATTCGTCCAGGCGTTCCTTCGCCAGCCCCGCGGCGATGGCGTCCTGCGCCATGGTCACGCCGTTGGCGAAACTGGTGGCCAGCCCCGCGGCGTAGATGCCGGCGCCGGCGTTCAAGGCGACCACGTCCGCCGCGGCGGAATCGGGTTGGGTCAGCGCGCTCCGGAAAAGGTTCAAGCTGGCCTCGACGGAGTCGGCGCGCAGGGGCTCGACGCTCCGGCCCGCGATCCCGAAATCTTCCGGCACGATGTCGTACTCGGTGATCTCGCCCCCCTTCAGTTCGCACACGTGGCTGGGGCCGTCGAGGGTTATCTCGTCGAGCCCGTTGCTGTGCACCACCAGCACGTGCTCGCTACCGAGCAGTTGCGCCACTTCCGCCAGGGTGCGCTGCCAGCCGGCGCCGAACACGCCCAGCACCTGCCTTCTCGCGCCGGCGGGATTGGTGAGCGGGCCCAGCACGTTCATCAGGGTGGGCGCGCCGAGTTCCCGGCGTACCGGCGCGGCGTGCCGGGTGGCGCCGTGATGCGCCTGGGCGAACATGAAGCCGACGCCCACCTCGCTGATGCAATGCGCCACCTGGGCGGGGGTGATGCCGATGTTGGCGCCGGCGGCCTCCAGCACGTCGGCGCTGCCGCTGAAACTCGTCATCTTGCGGTTGCCGTGCTTGGCTACGTGGGCGCCGGCGGCCGCCGCGGCGAAGGCGGCGGCCGTGGAGATGTTGAAGAGCTTTACGCCACTGCCGCCCGTGCCGCAGGTGTCGATGAGGTTGGGCACGTCCACCTCCACGCGGGTAGCGAATTCCCGCATGGTCTGCGCCGCGCCGGCCACCTCTTCGGCGGTTTCGCCCTTGACACGCAAGGCGGCGAGCAGGCCGCCGATCTGTGCGGGCGTCGCCTCGCCGGACATGACTTGGCGGAACACGGCGCCCGTCTCCGTCTGACTCAGGCTCCGGCCGTCAAACAGGCTTGCCAGGGCTTCTTCAATTCGCATCAATCATGGTTCCCGTGTTCGGTCGAGCGCGACCGGAAAAGTCATCCTTCCAGGAAGTTGCGCAGCAGGTCGTGCCCGGTCTTCGTGAATATCGATTCCGGGTGGAACTGTACCCCTTCGATGGGGTATTCGCGATGGCGCACGCCCATGATCTCGTCAAACTCCCCTTCGCGTTCCGTCCACGCGGTGACTTCCAGCCCATCCGGCAGGTTTTCCCGGGCGACGATGAGCGAGTGGTAGCGGGTGGCCTCGAACGATTCGGGCAGGCGTGAAAAAACGCCTTCTCCGTCATGGTGAATCATGGAAGTCTTGCCGTGCATCACCTCGCGGGCGCGCACCACCTCGCCGCCGAACGCCCGCCCGATGCTCTGGTGGCCGAGGCAGATGCCGAGCAGCGGGGTCGTCGGCCCGAAACGCCTGACCACATCCATCGAGATGCCGGCCTCGTCCGGCGTGCAGGGCCCCGGCGAGATGACGATGCGCTCCGGCTGCAGTTTCCCGATCTGCTCCAGGGTGATCTCGTCGTTCCGGTGCACCACCACCTCGGCGCCCAGCTCGCCCAGGTACTGCACCACGTTGTAGGTAAAGGAATCGTAGTTGTCGATCATCAGCAGCATGTTTCTCACTCCAGCGTGGCGAACCCGGACGCGGCCATGGCGGCGGCGCGGAATATGGCCCGGCCCTTGTTCATGCTCTCCTTCCACTCGAGCCGGGGGACCGAGTTGGCGACGATGCCGCCGCCCGCCTCGATATAGAGCTTGCCGTCCTTGATCACGGCCGTGCGGATCGCGATGGCGGTGTCCATGTTGCCGTTCCAGGCCAGGTAACCCACCGCCCCGCCATAGACGCCGCGTTTCACCGGCTCAAGCTCGTCGATGATCTCCATGGCGCGAATCTTGGGCGCGCCGGACAGGGTTCCCACGGGCAGGGTCGCCCGCAGCAGGTCCATGGCCGTCTGGTCGGGCCTGAGCTTTCCGACCACGTGGCTGGCGATGTGCATGACGTGGGAATAACGCTCGATGGCGAACTGCTCGGTAACTTCCACCGAGCCGATCTCGCACACCTTGCCGATGTCGTTGCGGCCGAGGTCGATGAGCATCAGGTGCTCGGCAATCTCCTTCGGATCGGTAAGCAACTCCCGTTCCATGGCTAGGTCTTCCTCCGGCGTGTGGCCGCGCCGGCGCGTGCCGGCCAGCGGGCGGTTGAACGCGATGCCGTCTTCGAGCCGGGCCAGGATTTCCGGCGAGGAACTGACGATCTGGAAATCGCGCAGGTCCATGAAGTACATGTACGGGGAGGGGTTCAGGCTGCGCAGGGCCCGGTACAGGTCCACCGGGTCTGCGGCGAAGGGAATCGACATCCGCTGCGCCAGCACCACCTGCATGACATCGCCGGCTTGGGTGTATTCGCGGATGTGGTCCACGGCGGCCTTGAACGCGGCTTCGCCGAACTCGGAGACGAAGTCGCTCTCGGCCACCGCGCCCGCGCCGTTGCCGGCCTCTCCTGAACCGGCCTCTCCACTGCCATTCGCTCCGGCGCCGGACACCCCGGCGGGCGAGCCGGCGTTTGCCAGGGCGCGCGCCCGCTCCTGCAGCCGCCGCACGGTTTTCCCGCGGATGCCGGGTTCGGCGGGGTCGACCAGGCTGATCAACTGCATGCGGCCCCTGAGGTTGTCGAAGACGATGATCTCCTCCGAAACCATGAGCACCGCATCCGGAGTGCCGAGCGGGTCGGGCGGCGTGCTGTGCTGCAGGCGTTTCTCCACGTAACGCACGCAGTCGTAGCCGAAGTAGCCCACCAGGCCGCCGTGGACTGCATCCGTGAGTACACCCAGGCCGGCGACGTCATGCAGGTGGTGCTGGCGCAGCGGATGTCGATTCCCTTCGCCGCCGACCCGGTGGACCTGTACCGGGCCCTGCGCAGCCTGAACCCCTCCCCGTACATGTACTTCATGGACCTGCGCGACTTCCATATCGTCAGTTCCTCGCCGGAGATCCTGGCCCGGCTGGAGGACGGCATCGCATACAACCGCCCGCTGGCCGGCACCCGCCGCCGCGGCCACACGCCGGAGGAAGACCTGGCCATGGAGCGGGAACTGCTCGCCGACCCGAAGGAGATCGCCGAGCACCTGATGCTCATCGACCTCGGCCGCAACGACATCGGCAAGGTGTGCGAGATCGGCTCGGTGGAAGTTACCGAGCAGTTCGCCATCGAGCGCTATTCCCACGTCATGCACATCGCCAGCCACGTGGTCGGCAGGCTCAGGCCCGAGAAGACGGCCATGGACCTGCTGCGGGCGACCCTGCCCGGGGGAACCCTGTCCGGCGCGCCCAAGATCCGCGCCATGGAGA
>CAZWZH010000134.1:0-12488 GCA_964638775.1 uncultured Pseudomonadales bacterium | reverse complement strand
ACACATTGCTACAGGTGTTTTCGGTTACCTTGTTCGAGAAAATCCCACTAAACAAGGGGTTTTTGGATTCCAACTACACTTCCGAGGACCACATGAACTCTAAGCAATTGAATTTATTCGAGAATTAACCGGACAGTAGTGTTAACATTTATTTATGAACCCTTGGGCGAATGTCGAGCCGCGCTTGCGCCGGCCAGGGGCAAAGCGATGCAATGCGCAGCCGGGCTTGTTGGATTTCAACATGATCGGTCTATAATCTTCGTCGCCACGCTGGTTGCAGCCTTGGCTTAGGGGCAGGTCTCCATCATCCTTTTCGGGGGCCGGGTCCCGCTTTATCTCAAAGGACATGCTGAATGGACGAATTGGAGCGAGACCGTTACCTGGAGCGGCTTGAACGGGATCTCGAGCGCTACCGTATGGCCGTGTTCATGACGGACCTGATGCCCACCACGCAGCACAGTTACGCAGACTGTGCGTCGCGGTTCGTGCGTTGGGTGGCCAACCCCGTCGTGGATGAACTGAAGCGATGACACAAGGCCTGCGGGTCGAGATTGAAGTGCGGCTCAGACCGGCTTTGTGCACCGAGTGCCTGGCTGCGCTGGTCCAGTCGAGCTACATGGACGTCGTCATGGAGATCCGCGCGATGGAACGGGATTCGCGGTTCGTGCGGGAGCGAAGCATCTGCACGCGCTGCGGGCAGGACGGCCGCATGGTGATCTGCATGGCCGATCACAAATCCTCTCCATAGGCTGTTGGAGCGGCCTCGCTCGAACCGGGCCTGGTGGAGAGTGTTGACTCAATCTGGATTGAAGAACTGACCTGGGTCGAAAGGAACCCCATGAACCATCGAGCGATCTGCCGGCGGAGAAACCGGATCATCTCTTCGGTGTTTCCGGGGCACGCGAGCCGATGATCCCGGGGGGTCGTCGCAAGCGAGTGACTTGCCGCGGTCTGAAGGCGGTACGCTTGCCGCTGCTGGCGTACACGCTGGCGGTCGTACCGGGTGTCTTGTGCACTGATGAGGTTGCTGCCGGGGATGGCGGGAGCGTCTATGTCGGCCTTGCAGTACCCGTGGGCGGTCTCGATGCTTCGTTTGACAAGACCGTCGACACCAGAGCGGCAAACACCCTGGTCCCCGAACCGCGCCGGGGCCTGGTGTTGCAGGACCGGGTGAGCGGCGATGGGCTGAATTACGGCGCCGGCGCCATCGCGGGGTTCCGGCTGCACCTTGGCGACAATGGCTATTACATTGGCGGCCAGGCCGAGATCGACTTTCGCGGCGGCGAGGTGGAGGGGGAATTCGACGGAATCGGCGTGTCCGCGGGGCGCAATCAACTCGGCGAGTTCTGGCCGGATCAATGGACGTATGAGGGAAACCGGAGCTACGGGCTCACGATCAGGCTCGGCGGCAGCCCTGCGGCGTTGCGGTCGATAAACGCAAGCGTCTATGCGATCGGCGGCGTTCGCTGGTTTGATGGATCCTTCACGAACCGGTTTCACGGATGCCTGTCACCCACGCCTTGTTCGCCCGCGCCCGATACACCTGACTTCACGTCGGGATCCGAACGGCGTGACACGGACCTCGATGGCTGGATGATCGGCCTGGGTGTGGAGAAAGCGATGCAGAGCCGGATGGGGCTGCGGCTCGAGTCACGCTACACCTCCTACAAGGCAAAGCGCTGGGTTACCCCCTTCAACGATGTCGGCGTCATGGTTCCATCCGAGTTGGATGCCCGCGCGTGGAGCGTGGTACTGAGCCTGGCCTGGTATCTGTAGTGGTTCGGCGGAATCCACGATCGAAGCGGACATAACGCGGGAATGGGCGGACGAGTCAGATCGTGCTGGCAGTCATCCCTTTCCTGATCGGGATCTTGGCGGTGGCGGTTTCCGGGCCAGTGGATGCCGGTGAATTTTACGCGCGAGTCGGCGTCGGCTTCGATCACCCGGCGGGAACCGTATTCACCGACAGGGACTGTTCGAGCGAGTCACCGGCAGCCCTGTACGGTTGCGGCCAGGGCCCGGACGGAGCTCCGTACCGGTCGCGCGGCGGTTTCGGGAACGTGCCTGCCCTCGAAGCGGGGCTCGGCTATGACGCGGCTTCCGTGGCGCGTCTGGAGGTCGCCGTGGCGTACCGGCCCGACTTCGAATTCGACGGCCGCGCCAACTTTCTGGAGCCTGGGCGCCGGCAGTCGGTTGCTGCGGATGCGTCATCGCTGGCCGGGATGGTCATTGCCTACGTCGACATGGCCGGCCCGCGACTGCCGAAGGTCGGCTCACTGAATTTCCTGGCCGGCGCCGGCGCCGGAATCGCGCGCAATCGAATCCGCAATACCCACATGACCTTCCCCAGAACGACGACCGTCGTGCCGGGCGGAAGCCGAACCGGCTTCGCCTGGACGGTGACGGCCGGCGTAGCGGCAGAGCTCAACGCGCGAACGACGCTCGAGCTGGCGTGGCGGTACAGCGACTTGGGTTTCCTGCAGACAGATCAGGGCCAGGGTCGCGTGAACTGGCGCGACGGGAGCCGGGAGCCGTTGCTTCTCGATTTTGCGGTGACGCGCGCGAAACTTCAGGGCCACGGACTCCGGCTCTCGTTACGCTTCGCACTTTGAAGAAGAACGCTGAATCCGTGCGAATCGGCGTGTTGTGCCCGGAAGGGGCGTACACCGCTGCTGCTCAGGAGACCCGCGAGCGGCGTTTCGGCGACGCTGTCGGCGTCAAGGTCGAACTCCAGCGCGCCCACGGTGCGAGAGTCTCTCGATGTCGCCGTCGAGTGCTTCTGTTGGGAGCGATGCTTTGCATTCGGGATTTGCCGGATACGCATTTTGAGAATCACCAGCGGGCGCCGGCAAGTCTGGGAGCGAAAAATGCATTGTATTAACCCAATCAATATAAAAAAGGCTGGTTTAAATACGAAAAATTAACTCAAGGACAAACTCGTTGTGTCAAGCTGATTCTCGCGCGGAAGGAGGAGAGGAACCGGGCCGCACTGTTCGGTGAACGAACATTGATCAAGTCCACAGAGTGGCTGTGCCACTCGCAAAGGCGGCGTTTGCAAATGCATGTCGGCTATATCTGGACCGTCTGGGCAAGCGTCGGTTTGGTGATGGTTCTCGAAAGCGAGATCGCGCCGTGGTGGGCCTGGGTACTTTGGCTGTTCGTGATCGTGCTGCTCGTTCCCTGGAACGAGGACAGGGTGCTGCCCCGGAAGCGGGAAGGACGTGACCGATGAGTTTCGGCGTGCTGCTGCTCGCGGTTTCCCTGGTTTTCGATACCGCCGGCGAATTCATGGACGAGCGGCGCCTGCAGGTGTGGGTAGAGCCCGAGTCCCCTGCCCACCCGTCCTCCGGCCTGTATTTCTTCTGCAATCGCAAAAAGCTCGTTGTGGGGATTGCTGTTGGCGCCAGCCGTGATGTCGAGTCTCCTGTCCTCCTGAAATGGGGCTTCGATGACGAAGCGATGCGGCAGCAGATCGTGCATCGGGCGCCCGATGCCTTTGGGGTCTACATTCCCGCCTGGTGGGAGTTGCTGGAGCAAGCCGTGAGTGCCGACCGCCTGGTCGTCCAGGTAGCGGACGAGCGCGCCATGCGTTTCGACCTGGCCGATGCCCGCAGCGACCTTGAGAACTTTGCCTGGCAGTGCCGCGCGTGACTGCCGGCGATGGGCATTGACGGAAAACCCGGGACGGAGGCCATCCGGGTTTTGGTTCGTTGGCCGATTGGGGCCGATTGGGGACACCTACCTTTTCGCGTTTTCGCCGAATCGATAGCCGCGTATTGCAGTGTGAGGCTGGTAGGAGCGTACAGTTCCTGGTCGGAAAACCCTTGCGGAAACGAGAAGGTGTACAGACGTTTCAGAGCACCTGCAATTCATTGAGGCGATCTCTGGACGAGGTTGCAGGCGTCTTGCGTTTGCCGTTATGGAGACCGCGACGATAGTGTCGCCAGTGGATCGCGGGTGGGGAGTTCCGGAAACAGCGAGAAGTCGCGGTCGCGTGTGAGCAGAACGTCGACGCCGTGCGCGATGCAAATTGCCGCAATTCGCGCGTCGTGTACGACTCCTCCGACCACGTGCGGCCGATGTACGAATCGTTGCAGGGTCTGGTCGAAATCCTGTGTTTCTCCGATCATCCGGTTGGTGGGCGATGCGTACCAGGCATGAAACTGCAGCCAGGCCTGTTCCGGCGTTGTGGGCTGGTCTTTCCAGATGCGGCGATTGGTCACCACGCTCAGGAACTCGTAGCAGCACGGCCAGGGAATCGACCAGGCTCGGTCGCCCTCGGCGAGATCCGTCAACAGGGCATGTGCCGCCTCGCCGAATTGAGATTCGCGGCGGTGGGCGTAGACGAGGATATTGGTGTCGACCGCGATCACCGGGTTCCGGGGTCGCCGTAAATCATCTCCCGAAGTTCTGGCCAGGAGTAGCTTGCCAACGGGTCAGCCGCAGCCGGGTCGCCGACTCTCAGGTCGGGCAGCCGGTAGGAGGGGGGGTGATCGGTACTGTGCAACACGGCACGTAGCCCTTCTTCGACAACGGCGCGCAATGGCCGTGCGGTAAGTTTCGCATGACGCTTGGCTTGCAGAAGCAATTCGTCGTGGATGTCGATGGTGGTTTTCATGGGGCCATATTACCCATATCTTTTAATATGGTACAGCCATAATCGTGCTGTTGATGGAATTTGGAATAGGGACACCTACCTTTCGACGAAAAAGGGACACCTACCATCGAAATAGGGACACCTACCTTTCGCGCGACCTTGCGCGCGTTTTCCGCAACTGCGCTTGAGGTGTTGCTACGAACCGGTTCGCCGTCAGGCGGCTGTCTGGCCCAACCGAGCCAGTTCCTGGGGAGGCACGTAATCGAAGATGAAGGTGATTCGGTCCTCAGAGCCCTTGTTGGCAACGCTGTGCGTCAACTGGTTGTTGATTTCGTAGGCCCGACCGAATTGCAGCTTGTAGGGGCGCCCGTCGATAGTGAAACGCACCCGGCGGTTCGTGGTGATGGGCACGTGAATCCGATGACCGATGCGGAATGACGGGTGGCGATCGGTGTGCGGGGTGATCTTTCCGCCCGCCTTCAGTCTGGCGGCCATCGCCCGGATGATCGTGCCTCCGCCCGGGTAGTGCCGCCCGATGATGTCGTGGATGGCGGGCATGGCCACCTCGGCGAGGCGATCCCAGGCGGCCTCTTTCCTGACCACCAGTTCCGGCCAGGCGGACTCCTCGGTGAACACCAGCACCATGGACTCGGTGTCCCGGTGTACCTCATAGGCGCGCTGGCGGTGTTCCTGTTCGTGCCAGGCCGCTTCTTCCTGGGCAAGGATGGCGGCGGCGAGCGGGCCGGAATCCACCGGCCCGAGTTCGCGGATGCGAGTGTCGATGTCCAACGGCTAGGGCCGGTGGGCCTGTTGCATGGCGGTCAGTTGATGCCGCGCATGTACCGGAAGTTGACACCGAAGGTGCGCGGCTGGTTCACGCTCAGGCGCTGCTGGGCGAAGCGGTTGTTGAAGAATAGCTGCGCTTTCTCGTCGGTGAGGTTGTCTACGAACAGCGATACCGCCCAGTTCTGGCTTTCCAGGCCGAACTGCAGGTCGAGGGTCTGCCAGCTATCCTGGTTCACCACCGGTGAGAGGAACGGGCTCGACTCGATGCCGGCCAGCGAGTTCACCGACTCGCCTGTGTGGGTGAAGCGGGCCATGATGTAGGGCTCGGCATTCATCCACATGGTGGGGAAGGAGTAGGTGACGTTCACGTGGACCTTGAGGTCGGGCACGATCGGTAGCTGGGTGCCGGTGGGCACGACGATGGGGGCCTCGGAATCTGCGAACAGGGTGTCAGCCTTGGAGAGTTCGCCGTCGTTGTAGCCGAGCGTCGCCTCGATGTTCCACTGGGCGTCCGGCAGCCAGGAGAACCAGACTTCCACGCCGTTGATCTCGGCTTGGGGGAAATTGACGATGCCGAGGGTGAAGAGTGTGGGCTGCGGGTCTTCCGCCTGCACCTGGATGTCGTTCCAGGTCATCCAGTAGGCCGAGATGTTCAAGCGCAGGCTGTTGTCGAGCCACTCCGTCTTGGCGCCGATTTCCCAGTTCTCCACCGTGTCGGAACTGTAGGCGTTCAGGGTGCCGGCAGGTGCGGGGAACAAGTCGTTGGGCGGGCCGAACACGCTCTGCGGCCTGGCGGAGTTGGCGCCGCCGCGGCGGAAGCCTTCGGAATAGGTGGCGTAGAGGAGTGCGTCTTTCCAGCGGTAGCTGACGTTTACCTTGGGCACGAAGCCGTCTTCGTCGGAGATGCCGAGGTGGCCGGGGGAGTAGCAGTAGTCCACGGCGCAATCGGGTTCGCCACCGTTCAGGCCGACCATGGTGCCGTTCTTGACGATGTAGTCGTTGTCAATCTGGTAGTAGCGGCCTCCGGCGGTGATGGCGAAGTTCTCGGTGAGGTTGACGGTGGCTTCGCCGAATATTGCCCACTGTTCGAGTTCGCTGTCGTAGGTGCCGGAGTACCAGTTGTTCGACTCGTATTTCGGGTCGATGCCGTTGAAGTAGTAGCCGGCGTAGTTGATGTAGGCGAACGCCGCGCTGCCGGTGAAGTTGTAGACGTTCGAGATAAACAGTTCGTCCACCTCCCGCCTGTTGTAGAAACCGCCGACGATGGCCGACCAGCGGCCTTCCGCAGGGGTGGCGTAGCGGCCCTCGATGGTCCAGTTGTTGGCCTTGCGGATGTCGTAGTCGTTGGCGATGGGGTCCCCGCCGAAGTCGTAGATGCCGCCGGTGTCGTAGTAGGGATCGCCGGTGTTGAAGGAGCGGAAGTAGTCGCCCCGCTGCTGGTATACCTGCAGGTAGGAGGTGGCGTCGGCGTAGTAGGCGCTCTCTCGGTCGAAGTAGGCGGCGGTGAGCACGACGCTGCCGTAGGGCAGGTCGCCCTCGATGGTCATGGCGAGCTGGTACCACTCGTCGTCCCAGTCGTCGTCGGTGAAGCGGGCCTGTTCGCGGGGGCCGAAGGTTGGGAACACGGTAGTGTCTTCGTAGATCTGCTTGTTCAGGCTGGCATCGGCGAATCCGTTGAGCTCGTATTTCTGGTAGATGCCGACCAGGTCGACGGTCCAGGCCTCGTTGGCGTCGATACGCAGTGCCGCGCGGCCGCCGGTCCAGACCGAGGAGTTGACGTCGTCCTGGACGCGGTGCGCGTTGGTGAAGGTGCCGCCCGGCGAGGGCGAGAGGATGTTGTCGACCCAGCCGGCCTCGTCGGCGCGGAAACCCACCAGGCGTAGTGCGGCCTTGTCGGGGACAAGCGGAATGTTGGCCATGGCGCTGATGTCGTAGCTGGCGCCGCCGTCCTTGACGGCCCAGCCGGCCAGGTTCACCCAGCCGCTGGCGTTGTTGGTGTCGGGCTTGTTGGTGATGATGCGCAGGGTTCCGCATTGGGCGGCGTCGCCGAACAGGGTGCCCTGGGGGCCGGCCAGGGCTTCGACCCGCGCGATGTCCACGAGGCGCGGGTCGGGGTTGTAGCCGGCAGCGGTGATGGGCTGTTCGTCGAGATAGACGGACGTGGTGGCGGAGTCGCTGAAGCTCAGGCCCTGGGCGGCGCAGCCGCGCATGACCACGGAGTTGGCGCCGGGCTGACGCTCGCTGAGTGCGAGGCTGGGGATCTGGCCGACGTAGTCGTTGAAGGTCTTGAAGCGCTGTAGGGAGATTTCTTCATCGGAGAGGGCGGTGACGGCAATGGGGGCGTCCTGCTGGCTCACCGCCCGCTTGGTGGCGGTGACGATGATCTCTTCCAGCGCGGTTTCCTGGGCCTGGGCGGCGCCGGTGCCGGCCACCGCGGCGCCGATGGCGATGCTCAGGGGGCGCTTGTGGCCCGGGTACGAAATTTTGCCGTCGATCGACATGTTGCTCTCCGATTGGTCGTCAAATCCCCGCAGCAATGCTAGTGCAGAACGAATGACGGGTTTTCCACACCTATAGGCTCATAGGCTGAGCCTGAGCGCAGCCTGCTTCAAGGCCACGCGAAGGTGATATTTTCCTGTAACTTGCGGGATGTGGCAATCGGGGGTAACGGCAGGTAGGTGTCTCCAATTCTAGAAGGTAGGTGTCCCCAATTTTCCCATAAGGTAGGTCTCCCCAAATCTTTAAGGTAGGTGTCCCCAAATCTTCCACCAAATCTTGTCCTCAAATCTGTTTAGAATTCGATGATCCCTCGCTGGCTCGCTGCGGATTCCAATTGACCACACTGATCGCCACCACCGTCGTTCGCGGCAGCGAAGAGGGCGAGAGTCACGGTGGCGTCTATCTGGTGGACCTCGATGGCGAGCGGGCACGGCAGGTGATTTACTGGGACGCCGTGGATATCGACTGGCAGGGCCGGGGCTCGGGCCGTGGATTGCGTGGCATCGCATTCGACGGCGAGCGGGTTTTCATCGCGTCGAGCGATCAGCTGCTCGTCTACGACGCGAAATTTGAAGAGATCGCGTCCTACCGCTGCCCCTATCTAAAGCACTGCCAGGAGATCAGCCGCTACAGGCGACGCCTGTTCCTCACCTCCACGGGCTTCGATTCCATTCTGGGGTTCGACCTCGACAGCAACCGCTTCAGTTTCGGGTTGCACGTCACCCGCGATCGCAAGGGACTGCGGGGCGCGCCGTTTCAGCCCAACGACCGGCGGGGGCCGCCGCCTGGCAATGCACTGCGTCTGAACAGCGTTACCTGCGACAGCAGCGCCCTGTACGTGAGTGGGCTCAACACCGGCGGATTGCACGCCTATACCGGGCGCTACATCCGGCAGGTGGCGATGCTGCCTGGGGGCGCCCGCAACGCCCGTCTGCACCGGGACGGCGTGCTGTTCAACGACACGGACAAGAACCTGGTGCGTTTTGCGCCCTCCCAGGGGGAGCAAAAAGCGTTCAGAGTTCCTTTCTACAACCCGGCGCTACTCACGCACACGGGCCTGGGCGACTCCCGCATCGCGCGCCAGGCTTTCGCGCGCGGGCTGTGCCTGGTGAACGACAGCTTGGTCGCGGCCGGCTCCTCACCCGCCACCATCACGCTGCATGACCTCGATGCGATGCAGACCAGGGTCAGCATCAACCTCTCGATGGATGTCAGGAACGCCATACATGGACTGGAGGTGTGGCCGTACGATGAATTGCCGTAAACCGATGGGATGAGGGGCGACACCTACCTTGAGAAGGGACACCTACCTTTTGAGAAGGGACACCTACCTTTGAATTGACTATCTCATTGACCTCCACCCTGACCGCGGCGACCATGCTCACGGCTCGTTAGAGGCCGTTGATGAGATCGCTTAAGAGGCAGAGCAACGGGGCCGGGTTTGAATACAGAGACGATTGATTTTCGCGGCGGCGATGGAAAAGCAATCCATGCCTGTCGCTGGTTGCCCGAGGAAGCCCCAAGGGCCGCTCTACAGATCGCCCACGGGATGGGTGAGCACATCGCCCGCTACGAACCGGTGGCGGCGCGGCTCAATGCGGCGGGATACGTCGTTTACGGCAACGACCACCGGGGCCACGGGCGCACCGACACAGACCGGCTCGGTTCGCTGGGGGACGACGGCTGGAACCTGCTAGTCGACGACGCCCGGCTCCTCAACGAGCGCATCTCCGACGACTTTCCCGGCCTGAAACGTGTGCTGCTAGGCCACAGCATGGGTGCCATGCTCGCGCAGCAATACCTATGCCGTCACGGTCCAAGCCTCGATGCCGCCGTGCTCTCCGGTTCTCCAGGCTTCCGGGGTGGGCTGCAGACAGCAATCACCGGTTTGGTGACGCGCTTCGAAGCCTGGCGGCTTGGAAACGACGCGGAGAGTGAGGTGTTGTCCGGCTTGTTGTTCGGCCAGGCCAACCGGGACTTCGATGGCGATGACGCCACCGGGTTCGAGTGGCTGTCGCGGGATGCCGGTGAGGTACGCAAGTACGTCGACGACCCGCGTTGCGGAACGGTGCTGCGCACTGGCAGCCTGCTGGCGCTATTCGCAGGGGCGAAGGAAGCTGCGTCTGCTGCCGCAATCGCCCGCATTCCGATCGATCTGCCGATTTTGGTGCTCTCCGGCACCGCCGACCCAGTGCATGGCGAATTGAAAAACCTCGAGCGGCTGTTCAAACGCTACGCGGCTGCGGGGCTCAACGTCAGCCGCAAGCTGTATGAGGGCGGGCGACACGAGATGTTCAACGAGATCAATCGGGTGGAAGTGCTCGACGATCTTGTGGAATGGTTGGATGGCGCCCTGCTGGATGAGGCATAGATCACTGTCTTTCGTCCGGGGATGGCTGTTCTGTCGCTTGTTGGCGATTGATGTGTTCGTACTGCGCGTAGCGCGGTAGCACGGGCTCCAGCACTTCGATCAGTTCGTCGAGGTGTCGTTGGTAGTTGCGCCAGTAGTGGATCGACTCTGTATAGACGGGCTTGCGCACCTGTTCGGAACTGGCGGTTCGGATCGGGCGGTCGGTTTCGTGGAAGCGTGCGCAGGCATCTTCCCAGGGCAGTTCGCAGTAGTCGAGCAGGCGACGTAGCTGATTGTCGAAGTCGGTGACCAGCTCTTCGTATTGCACGGTGAGCACGCGGCCCGGGAGCGCTTCGTGCCAGTGGTCCATAAGACGCTGATATTCCAGGAAATATTCGCCGATATCGGTTAAGTCGTAGACGAAGGTCTGGCCCTTTGCGAACAACTGGCGATAGCAGCTCAGAGTGGAATCCAGGGGGTAGCGCCGGGCGTCGATGACCTTGGCATTGGGGAGAACCAGGTGCAGGAAGCCGATGGTGGGGAAATTGTTGGGCATCTTGTCGACGAAACGGGGGCGGTCGGTGTGGCGGTGCAGCCTGGCGCGTTCCAGGTAGTCTGTGCCAAGGGCTTTGAGGTGGGACGGGCGCAGTTCGTGCACGGCATGGGGATAGTTGATGCCGTCGGCGCGGTTTCGGTTCAGCGAGGTTGCCACTCGGCCGAGGTACGGCAGTTCCGAGGTGCCTTCCACCTGGCTATGGCTGGCCAGGATCTGTTCGATGAGGGTCGAGCCGGAGCGAGGCAGGCCCAGGACGAAAATGGGAGCGGAGACGGGGTGGCCGAGGCCGGTGTGTTCTTGAAGGAAGGGCTGGTCGAATACTTCGATGATCTCGTCGTTCATCACCTCGGTCTGCACCGGGTCGTAGTGTTCGAGCATGCGCTGCTTGGCGTTTCCGCGTGAGTAGCAGCGCCAGGCGGCATCGAAATCGCCGGCGTCCTCATGAGCTTTGGCCAGCGCAAACAGGAAGTTGACCGCGGATTGATCGGTAAGGTCGTCCTCGCTTCGCAGCGCGGAGTTTATGGCTTCGATGTCGGTTTCGGTGAGCCGGTAGGTTTTCAGGTTGGCCAGGCTCCAATAGCTTTCGCCGTTCTCTGGGCGCATGCGGATGCATTGGCGGTAGGCCTGGATGGCTTCTTCCTGGCGGCCGAGTGTCTTGAGCGTATGGCCGGTGCCGAGCAGTGCGCCAGCGTGTTTCGGTTGCAATTCGAGCGCGCGGCGGTAGGAGGTAAGAGCGTCTTCCGTACGCCCGACCGGCGCGAGAGTGGAGGCGAGCAGATAGTGTGGTTTTGCGGCGGTGGGTTGCAGGCGGCAGGCCCGCTGAAAGCAGTCCAGGGATTCACCGTAGCGGTGTTGCTCCTGGTAGATCTGGCCCAAGTCCAGGAAGGCGAGGGTGTAGTCTGGCGCCAGGGAGACGGCTTTCTCAAGGAGCGCCTCGGGTTCCTCGGTTTCTGACTTGTTCGTGAGGATGCCGGCCAGCAGGCGCATGGCATCGACGTTTTCCGGGGATTCCCTCAGCAATTCGCGATACAGGCGCTCGGCTTCGTCGTGGCGGCCTTCCTTATGATGCTCCGCGGCGAGCGCCAGTTTCCTGCGCTGTGGGTTGAGCGCGAAGGAGGCTTCGAATGCGGCGTCGGCCTCTTCTCCCTTGCCGGCCATCGACAGCGCCCGGCCCAGATAGAAAAATGCCATTTCCGCTTGCGGGTCCAGCCGGGTCGCGTTCTCCAGAATCTCGACTGATTCATCGATTCGCCCGGTTTCAATCAGGAGATAGCCGAGGTCCTCATGAGGTTTGGCAAAGTTGGGCGCCAGTTCGATTGCGCGCCTCAAACGCCGTTCCGCCTCATCGAAATCCCGCGCCTTCAACAGAATTGCGCCGAGCAGCGCAGTCAAACTGACATCGTTTCGATTGCGCTCTAGCGTTTCCCGGCAAGTCGCCGCGGCAGCGTTCATACGCCCCGCATTGATCAGACCCATCACCTTGTTGAAGGCTGCCCTGGGTGTTAATTGCTTGTCCGTTGAACTCATCGAATAGTGACTAGCCGAATTGGGAAGCCGAATTGGGACACCTACCCCTGATCGATTAGGGACACCTACCGGTCACCACTAGCGACACCTACCGGATACCGGTTCGACCTTTTATCACAGACCAGGGGTGGAACGCTTTGATGACTGAGCACGAGAGAGTGCTGAGGAGGGAT
>CAZWZH010000133.1:0-3597 GCA_964638775.1 uncultured Pseudomonadales bacterium | reverse complement strand
GCGCAAGGGCGGGGTGCTGCTGGCGCTGTTGGTATTGCCCCTGTACCTGCCGGTGCTGATTTTCGGCGTGAGCGCAACCGCCGCATGGGCCGGAGGAGCGGCCGAATGGGCGCAGATTTATTGGCTTGCCGGGTTTACCATGTTGGCCCTGACGCTGTCGCCCTTCGCGGTGGCGGCCGCGGTGAAAATCAGCCTCGAAGAATGTTGACGTTCAAACAGTTCTGGCACCGTCTCGGGTCGCCGAAATGGTTCTATCGGATGAGCCGCCCCTGGTTCGTGGGGTTTGCGGTGGCCGCGGGGGTATTGCTCGGCGTGGGCCTGGTCTGGGGGCTGGCGTTCGCGCCCCCGGATTACCAGCAGGGCGACAGCTTCCGCATCATATACGTGCACGTGCCCGCCGCGTTCCTGGCCCAGTCGGTCTACATCGTGCTCGGTGCCGCGGGGGTGCTTCTGCTGATCTGGCGCATGAAAATGGCCGACATGGTGCTTGAGACCATGGTGCCGTTCGGCCTGTGGATCACGGCGCTGGCGCTGTTCACCGGCGCGGTGTGGGGGCGGCCGACCTGGGGCACCTGGTGGGAGTTCGACGGCCGCACCACCTCGACCCTGGTGCTGCTGTTCCTGTACTTCGGCCTCTACGCGCTGCGCCAGGCGATACCGCGGGCGGAGACGGCCGGCCGGGCCTGTGCGGTGCTGGCCATTGTGGGAACCATCAATATTCCCATCATCAAGTATTCCGTGGAGTGGTGGACAACGCTGCACCAGGGCGCCACGTTCACCCTGACGGAGCCGCCGGCCATGCCACCGGTCATGTGGGCGCCTCTCCTGGTAAACGTTGTCGGCGCCTACTGCCTGTTCGCCGCCAATCTCATCGCCCAATTGCGCAATGCCGTGCTGCGCCGCGAAGGCGGCGCGCAATGGGTGCGCGACACCGTGGCGGCGGAGGCGGCATGAGCTTCGAGAGCCTGCAGGCGTTCCTGGCGATGGGGGGCCACGGGCCCTACGTCTGGACGGTGTACCTGACCACGCTTGTCCTGCTGGCCGTCAACTTTGCCGGTTTCCGCCGCGAACGGCGGCGGACGATCCGCGAACTGCGCTCGCTGCACGCGGCGGCCGCCGCCCACCCGTCCCCGGACGAATGAACCGGGTACGCCGAAACCGTCTGCTGACGGTGCTTTTCATTTTCGCCGGCAGCGCGGGCGCCGTCACGCTGATGCTGCTCGCCGCCAACGAGAACCTGAACCTCTTCCATCCACCGGAACAGATCGTCAGCGGCGTGGCGCCGGTGGGTGTGCCGATCCGCGCCGGCGGCATGGTGGTGGCCGGCAGCGTCGCGCGGGCGCCTGACTCGCTGGATGTGGAATTCGTGCTGACGGACTACCGAGGTTCGGATTTTCGCGTGGCCTACACGGGCATACTCCCGGACCTGTTCCGGGAAGGCCAGGGCATCCTGGTCAGGGGCGAACTCGATGGCGCGGGCGTCTTCCGGGCGGTGGAAGTGCTCGCCAAGCACGACGAGAACTACATGCCGCCGGAACTGGTGCCGATTGCCGCCGAAGCGGCGGGGAACGCCGGGTGATACCGGAACTGGGCAACTTCAGCCTGGTGCTCGCCCTGGTGCTCAGCGCGATCACCGGCGCCGGCGGATTGCTTGGCGCCCGGGCGGGCCGGGTGCGCTGGATGCGGGCGGCGGCCTCTGCGGTGTCCGGCCAGCTCGTCTTTGTTGCGCTCGCGTTTGTGGTGCTGGTGCACGCCTTCGTCACCGACGACTTCTCCGTCGCCTACGTGGCGCACAATTCCAACAGCCTGCTGCCCTGGTACTACAAGGTCAGCGCGGTGTGGGGCGCCCATGAAGGGTCGTTCCTGCTCTGGGTGCTGATCATGACCGTCTGGATGACGGCGGTCGCGGTGCGCCGGCGCCACCTGCCGATGGATTTCCATGCCCGGGCGCTGGGGGTGATGGGTCTTCTGAACCTGGGCTTCCTGAGTTTCCTGGTGTTCACCAGCAACCCGTTCGAGCGCCTGCTGCCGCTGGCGCCCGCGGACGGTTCCGATCTCAACCCGCTGCTGCAGGACTTCGGGCTGATCGTGCACCCCCCCATGCTCTACACCGGCTATGTCGGTTTCTCCGTCGCCTTCGCGTTCGCGATCGCTGCGCTCCTGACGGGACGCCTGGACAGTGCCTGGGCGCGCTCGTCGCGGCCCTGGACCAACGCCGCCTGGGCGTTTCTGACGGTTGGCATTGCGCTGGGGAGCTGGTGGGCCTACTACGAGCTCGGCTGGGGCGGCTGGTGGTTCTGGGACCCGGTGGAGAACGCCTCGTTCATGCCCTGGCTGGCCGGGACGGCGCTGGTGCATTCGCTGGCGGTCACCGAAAAAAGGGGCACGTTCAAGAGCTGGACGGCGCTGCTCGCCATCGCCGCGTTCTCGCTGAGCCTGCTCGGCGCCTTCATCGTCCGCTCCGGCGTGCTGACCTCGGTGCATGCGTTTGCCGTAGACCCGGCCCGGGGCATGTTCATCCTGATGTTCCTGTTTGTCGTCGTGGGCGGCTCCCTGACCCTGTTCGGAATCCGTGCCCGCGCCGTCGCCGCCGGGGTGCGCTACGGCCCGTTCAGCCGTGAAGCCTTCCTGATGTTGAACAACCTGCTGTTCGTGGTGGCCCTGGGGGTGGTGCTGCTGGGAACGCTGTACCCGCTCGCCTACGAAGCCCTGAGCGGCGGCGCCAAGATCAGCATCGGCCCGCCCTGGTTCAACACCTTCTTCGTGCCGCTGATGCTGCTCGTGGCGCTTGCACTGGGCATTGGGCCGTTCCTGAGCTGGAAGCGGACCGGCTTTGCAACGCTCAGGCGCCGGCTCGCGTGGTCCGCCGGAGCCGGACTTGCCTTGGGCGTGCTCGTGCCGCTGACCATCGAAGGGACGTTGTCCCCGGGTACGCTCCTGGCCGTGGCGCTGGCGGGTTGGGTCCTGACCGCGCACGGCCTGGACATCGGGCGCCGGCTGCGGCTGCAAGACGCGGTACGGCGCAGGCCGGAACCAGGCGCCATGGCGCAGGGCGGCAAGCGGGCGGGATGGGCACGCCGGGCCGGGCGCATCCCCCTTGCCTATTGGGGCATGACCGTTGCCCACGCCGGTTTCGCGATGAGCCTGCTGGGCGTTGCCCTCACCCACGAACTGTCCGTGGAGAAAGACATCCGGATGGTACCGGGCGAGGCGGCCGAACACGGTGGCGTCGTGTTCCGGTTCAACGGCATCGTGAGCACCGAAGGTCCGAACTACGTCTCCCGCAGCGGCCGCTTCGAAGTGGCGGACGGCGACCGGCGGCTGCTCCTGGTGCCGGAGAAACGCCAGTACCTGGCGGGCGGTTCGGTCATGACGGAAGCCGCCATCGACCCGGGATTCTTCAAGGACATCTACGTCTCGCTCGGGGAGCCCCTGGAGGGGGACGCCTGGGCCGTGCGGGTGTACGTCAAGCCCTTTGTCCGGTGGATCTGGTTCGGAGCCCTGCTCATGGCCTTCGGGGGCATACTGGCGCTCGCCGACAAACGCTACCGGCGCCTGCGCACAACCGATTCGACGCGCGTTCGCGCATCGTCCCCC
>CAZWZH010000132.1:0-13076 GCA_964638775.1 uncultured Pseudomonadales bacterium | reverse complement strand
CGGTCTGAAATGTCGGGTCAGCCGAGCTGGCGCGCGATCAACCCCGAATACGTCGTGCGGATGCGCCTGCAGAACCGGTTTCGCACCGGGCTCGAGATCGCGGCCTACACCGCCGACATCATGCGGCGCGACATGGCGGCATACGACGGGGACCCGGGCAAGTACACCCAGTCCCTCGGCTGCTGGCACGGGTTCACCGCCCAGCAGGTGATGATGTCCGTCAAGAAACACCGGCGGGGCACGGCAAGATCCTACATCTATCTCAGCGGCTGGATGGTGGCCGCGCTTCGCTCCCGGTTCGGCCCCCTGCCGGACCAGAGCATGCACGAGAAAACGACGGTCCCCGACCTGATCGAGGAGATCTATACGTTTCTCCGCCAGGCCGACGCACGGGAACTGCGCCACCTGTTCACCGAACTCGACGAGACCCGCGCCCGCGGCGGCAACGTGGCGGAAGTGATTTCCAGAATCGACAACTACGCGACCCATGTGGTGCCGATCATCGCGGACATCGATGCCGGGTTCGGCAACGAGGAAGCCACCTACCTGCTGGCCAAGCGCATGATCGAGGCCGGCGCCTGCGCCATCCAGATCGAGAACCAGGTCTCCGACGCCAAGCAGTGCGGCCACCAGGCCGGCAAGGTTACCGTGCCCCACGAGGATTTCGTCTCGAAGATCAACGCGGTGCGCTATGCGTTCCTCGAGCTCGGAATCGAGAACGGCGTTATCGTCGCCCGCACCGACTCGCTGGGCGCGGGCCTCACCATGAAGATTCCGGTATCCAAGGAGCCCGGCGATCTCGGCGACCAATATTGCGGGTTTCTCGAAGCCACCGAAGTACACGATCTCGACGAACTGCGCGACGGCGACATCACCATTCACCAGAACGGCAAGCTCTGCCGGCCCGTGCGTCTCGACAACGGGCTCTACGCCTTTCGGGAAAACACCGGTTTCGACCGGGTGGTGCTCGACTGCGTCACCAGCCTGGAACACGGGGCCGACCTGCTCTGGATCGAGACCGAACGCCCCAACCTCGGGCAGATCAAGGCGCTCGTCGACGAGGTCCGCAAGGTCCAGCCCCAGGCAAAACTCGTCTACAACAACTCACCCTCCTTCAACTGGACCCTGGCTTTCCGGGAACAGGTGCACGCCCAGTGGCGGCAGGCCGGCCGGGACACGTCCGCCTATCCGGACCCCGCCCTGGTGCCGAAAGGGTTGATGGCGGCCGAATTCGACGATTCCGAACTGGCGCGCGAGGCAGATGCGCAGATCCAGCGATTCCAGGGCGATGCGGCTCGCGAGGCCGGCATTTTCCACCACCTGATCACCTTGCCCACCTATCACGAGACGGCGCTCGGCACCGACCTTCTCGCGGAAGGCTATTTCGGCGACCTGGGCATGCTGGCTTATGTGCGCGGGATACAGCGGCGTGAAATCCGGCGCGAACTGGCGGCGGTGAAACACCAGGACCTCGCGGGGTCGAACATCGGTGACGACCACAAGGAGTATTTCCTGGGCGAGAAGGCATTGCTCGCGGGCGGTGCGGCCAACACGATGAACCAGTTCTGAAACAGCCGAACCGTTCTATCCGATCAGGTCCTTGAGCGCGGTGTAGCTGTCCACCGCTGCGTATTGCGGGAATTCGGTGCGCACATTGACGGGTGCGCGGTAGAAATAGCCCGCGTCCGCCTGTTCGAGCATCGGTACGTCGTTATAGGAGTCGCCTGCGGCGATGACGGTCATTCTCAGTGACTGGAAGGCCTTGACCGCGCTGCGCTTGGGGTCGGGTTGGCGCAACGTGTATCCGGCGAGACGGTCGTCTTCGATGTGGGCCCGATGGCAGAGCAAGGTGGGCCTGCCGAGCTTGGCCATGAGGGGCATCGCGAACTCGTAGAAGGTGTCTGAGACGATCACGACCTGGTACCGCTCACGGGCCCAGTCCAGAAACTCCCGGGCGCCCGGGAGCGGCTCGACGCCATCGATGACCTTGCGAATCATGGAGAAAGCCAGGTCGTGCTCGCGCAGGACCCTCATGCGGAACTGCATGAGTTCGTCGTAGTCGGGAATGTCGCGGGTGGTCTTGTTGAGCGCGTCCAGCCCCGTGTGCCCCGCAACGGCCTGCCAGATCTCCGGAATCAGTACGCCTTCCAGGTCCAGGCACAGCACCTTCATTGGCATTCTCCTAGCGTTATGCGGTGATTGCAGACGGGCGGGGCGCTCGGGATTCGCCGTCAGATGCCTGTCTTTCTCCGGGGCCGGTTCGATTGGCCGCGCCGATCGCCGAGCTTCGCGTTGCGACGAAAGTCGGTGAACTTTCAGTGTTAAGCATATGCCAACACAGTATTTTCCAGCCGGTGTCGACGATTGATAGGCTGCGCCGCCACATCCGACGGACGCGGAGCATGAGTGATGGAAGCGCAAAAAGCCAGCGCCGGAGTTGATCCGCAGTCGCTGCTGGCGGAGATTGCCCGCCGATACAAACCCGGGGAGGCGGCCATTTCGTTCAGTGGCGCGGAAGACGTCGTGCTGGTTGACATGGCTCAACGCGCGGGTCTCGAGTTGGATGTGTTTTCGCTCGACACCGGGCGGCTCCACCCGGAAACCTACGAGTTCCTCGAGCGTGTGCGCAAGCACTACGGTATCGTCATCGAACTGGTGATGCCCGAGGCGGAAGCCGTCACTGAACTGGTCCGTGCGAAGGGGCTTTTCAGCTTTCTCCAGGACGGCCATGGCGAGTGCTGCGGGCTGCGCAAGGTCGAACCGCTGCGCCGCAAGCTTGGTACGCTCCAGGCCTGGATTACCGGGCAACGCAAGGATCAGGGCGTGACCCGCACCGACCTGCCCCACGAGCAGGAAGACCGGGCGTTTTCGACACCGGCTCACCGGCTGGTCAAATTCAATCCGCTCGCCGATTGGACGTCCGTCGAGGTATGGAACTACATCCGCGAGCGGGGGGTGCCGTACAACCCGCTGCACGACCGGGGGTTCGTTTCCATCGGTTGCGAGCCCTGCACCCGTCCCGTGGGCCCGCACCAGCACGAACGCCTCGGCCGCTGGTGGTGGGAGGACGCCGCGCAAAAGGAGTGCGGCCTGCACGCCCAGAACGCCATCAAGATCGTCGGCTGAAACGCTGAATCCGTTGCCGGAAGAAGCTGCCGTACGGCGCTCGGTGCGCCGGCACTATCGAAATTATCGTCCGGCGGGTCGGGAAGAAATCAAGCCAATTGGTTATATGTAGCTTTCTACTTATAGCCAAATGATAGGAAGCCGATGTACAGTGCGCGTATACGGCGGACACTGGCAATGAAACTCCAACAGCTTCGTTACATCTGGGAAGTCGCGCACCACGACCTGAACGTGTCGGTAACGGCACAGAGCCTTTTCACGTCGCAGCCCGGGGTCAGTAAACAGATCCGCCTGCTCGAGGACGAACTGGGCGTGGAGATATTCGCCCGCAGCGGCAAGCACCTGACGCACATCACGCCCGTCGGAGAGACGATCATCGAGGTGGCCGGGCGCATCCTCCGCCAGGCGGAGAGCATCAAGCACATCGCCGAGGAATACAGCAACGAACGGCACGGCGATCTCGCCATTGCCACCACCCACACCCAGGCCCGCTACGCCCTGCCGCGCATCATTACCCGCTTTCGGGAGGCTTATCCCGGCGTCACCCTGCAGATGAACCAGGGCTCTCCCTCGCAGCTTGCCGAACTCGCCACACAGGGAGATGTCGACTTCGTGATCGCCACGGAGGGCCTGCACCTGTTCAAGGATCTCATCATGATGCCCTGCTACCGCTGGTACCGGGACATCGTGGTTCCCAGGGGCCACCACCTGGCCGAGAAAGGTTCTCTGACTCTCGCCGATGTGGCGTCGGAACCCATCGTGACCTACGTATTCGGTTTTACCGGGCGCTCGATGCTCGACAAGGCCTTCCTGGCCGAAGGCCTGACCCCCAATGTGGCGTTCACCGCCACCGATACGGATGTCATCAAGACCTACGTGCGCCTCGGCGTGGGTGTCGGCATCATCGCTTCCATGGCGTTCGACCCGCTGGTGGACGGCGACCTGATAACCCTGGACGGCTCACACCTATTCGAGCCGAGCACCACCCACATCGGCTTTCGGCGCGGGACCTTCCTGCGGAGGTTCATGTACGACTTCATAGCCTGGTTCGCACCGCACCTCGACCGGGAGATCGTGGACGAGGCCATACGCTGCCCCACCCAGGCCGCCCGGGAACGGCTGTTCGCCGACATTACCCTTCCGGTGCGATAGCCTAGTGTCCTCGACCCGGGCGGTGGCAATCAGGCGGACTTTTTGCGGTTTTCGTTGCGCACGCCGTGGGGGACGTGGCCTGCGGTTACCTCGGTGGCGGCGCTCTCACAGTGCTGCGTCTGGTCGTCGAAGAAGACGTCGGCCCCGAAGGCTTTCAGAAACGCCGTCTTTTTCATGCCGCCGAGAAACAGCGATTCGTCGAGGCGGATGTTCCACGCGCGCAGGGTGCGAATGACCCTTTCGTGGGCGGGGGCGCCACGTGCCGTGATGAGTGCGGTGCGTATGGGGCAGTCCTGATCGAATTCCTGCTGCAGGCTGTGCAGGGCGCCGAGGAATGACTTGAAGGGGCCTCCTTCCAGGGGGTCGGCCGCGGCGGCCTCGGCGGCGCTGAAGGCTTCCAGCCCCTGTTCCTGAAACACGCGCTCGGACGTGTCGGAGAACAGGACCGCATCGCCGTCGAACGCCAGCCGGAGCTGGCCGGATTCCGCGCCGGCGGACCGGCCCGGCGCGGGCAGCAGCGTTGCCGCGGCCACGCCGTGTTCCAGGGCATGCCCGACATCGGTGGCGTGTGTGGACAGGAACAGGTCGCAGCCGAAAGCCCGTATGTACCGGTAAGGACTCTCGCCGCCACAGAACGCGGCCCGGGTGATATTGAGCCCATGCGCGGCAATGGAATTGAATATGCGTAACCCCGTATCTGCGGTGTTGCGGGAAAGCAGAATGACATCTACTCGATGTTTATCAAGTAATTTATTGATATTCAGTAGTTTTTCGACGAATACAAATCCGTCGCCCGGATTGAGGGCCCGGTCTTCATGTTCTATCTGGAAACGCCGGTAGGCTTCGAGCCCCTCGGCTTCGAAGATGCGGTTGCTTTCGTGAAGGTCGAAGAGTGCGCGGGAGGAGATTGCTACCGTGAGCGGTTTGCGGCTCAAGCGTCGAGGTCCGGTATCAACTCGCTCTGGAGTTTCGCCATCATGTCCTTGAGCCGCAGCTTTCGCTTTTTCAGGCGCTGGATGCGCATTGTGTCGTGGTGTCCGGTCTCGATCAGGTGGTGGATGACTTCGTCCAGGTCCCGGTGCTCGACCCTGAGGTCCTCCAGCCACTTGTTGAGTTCGGCGTTATTCACTGGACCTCTTGATCGCGAACAAGGTTGCCAAATCAGTCAAGCTCCCACCCGGACACCACCACCTGTCGAACCGGGGCATCGTTCCGCCGGGCGGGTCCCTGCATACCCCACATGATACCCTAGCTGGCATGTTTAACCAGCGTGTGGGACACCCCGGCAAGACTCCATTGCCGGCACCGCTCCATGGAGGGACGGGACACTCGGAGCGCAGCCCGATTCTGGGGGCACGGGCACCCTTTCCGCAAGCCGGCAGGGGCAATTTCAGGCCGGATCGGGCGTGTTAGTCGTTCTTGCCGCCATCGTCGCGGCCGTGGCATTCGTGGTGCTCTTTCGGCTCTTCTGGCTGTCCGCGAAACCCAGCCCCGCCACCGGTGTCATTACCCTGGTCGTGCTGCTGCTGATCGCCGCGCTCGGGCTTTTGGCCGCGACGGGCCGCCTGCACTGGCTGGCCGCACTGGGCGCGGCGCTACTGCCCTTTCTGCGACGGAGTCTGGGGCTTCTGCGTTTCGTGCCATTTCTTGGGCGCATGTACGCGCAGTACCGCCAGCAGCGCGCGGGACAGGAGCAGGCGCGGGGAGCGAGCGCCACTGCGGGCGCCATGACCCGCGAACAGGCGTTGGCCGTCCTGGGCCTTGAGTCCAATCCATCCCGGCAACAGGTAGTGGATGCGCACCGGCGCCTGATGGCAAAGATTCATCCCGACAAGGGTGGTTCGACCTATCTTGCCCAGCAACTCAACGAAGCGAAACGGGTTTTGTTACGCAACTAGCTGAACTGACCAGACCCGGCTGGGCGACCCGCCGTCAGCGCATCAGAATTCGAGCTTCTTCCTCGAGGCTCAGGAACCGTCGCACCCAGTTGTCGAGCAGCCGGAACTCTTCGTCGGTTACGCCGAACGCTTGGCCGACCTCCTTCAGCAGGCATTCCTCCTCGATCTCGAAGGCACCGTCGGCGTAACTCAGCCGGAGCAGGTTCAGCAGGACTATGATGCGGGACCTGCGGGTATCGAAGGTGGCGTCGATGCCATCGAGTTCCAGGTATTCGGCCTCGACGGCGGGGTGCAGTTCCATCTCGCGCCGGAACTCGTCGAGCATGCCCTCCTCGTTGGGGTCGAGCAACCCGTCGGAGACTACCACGTTGTGGGCCAGGCCGAGCAGGGCCTGGCGCTGCTCAGAGGAAAGTGCCGACAGCCACATCGCCGCGATCGCCGGTCATGTGGAGGCGATAATGCGCAGGTTATCGTACAGGCTGGTGACCATGACCAGCATGCACAACCAGCCCCACAGGATCATCGCTTTCATGAACCAGCCCTGGTCGAGAAAGTCCCTGATGAGTTGTCGCATCCTTTTCATTCACCCCGTGTGTGCAGGTGCAGCCCATTTTAGTGCCCCGCCCCTCCTGTTTCTATGCCTTCGGCAAGGGGGGCCACGCTTCCCCGCCCCCGCCCGTGACACCGCCAACCGCACCGATTCGCGCCGCCCTTGACACCTCGAATCGCCGCAATTCGTGACCGGGTGCCATCGACGCGCTTGTCACATAGAATCAACGCGGTGCCCTCCCGATTCTTCAAGCTCTCGAAGCGGCTGATCAAGGCCTGTCCGGACGACTGGATCATCACGCCGAACGAGCGGCTGGCCCGGGAAATCACCAGGGCCTACGATGCGCACCAGATTGGTCTTGGCAAGCGGGCCTGGGCGTCCCCGCGAGTGGCCAGCATCGACCGCTTCATTGCCACCAGGGCGGCGGCGCTGCCGCTGGCCGGCCGTCACAGCCTCCTGTCCCAGGAAGCCGAACTGCTGCTCTGGCAGGAGTTGGGCGGGCGCGATGGGGAATCCCTGTCGGAACTGTCGGCCGATGCCTGGCGGCTCGTGCACGGCTATCGCATCGCCCTGGATGACAGCGCCTTCGCCGGCACGATCAATGCCCGCACCTTCCGGCGCTGGGCAAGGCGATTCCGGGAGCGTTTGAAACTGGACGGGAAGGCCACCGGGGCGGAACTCGCCGATCTGCTCCCGGGCGCCGCCGACCGGTTGCACCTCGTTGCTTTCGATGTGGTGTCGCCGCAGGTGACCGACTTTCTCCGGCGCACGGAACGCGCGGGCGGGGTGGTGCGTCACCACCGGCCGCTGCTGATGCGGAAAGGGCCGCACAAGCGCGTGGAAATCACCGACCGGGGCTCCGAGATCCACGCCGCGGCGCAGTGGGCGCGGCATGTTCTCACCCGCTATCCCGCGGCCCGTATCGGTGTCGTGTTTCCCTACCTGACGGATGCGTATCACGCCATTGCCCACGCGTTCGAGTCGGAGTTCGCCGATGCGCCGCAGGCTCTGAACATCTCGGGCGGCGTACCGCTTGCCGAGCAGCCCATCTGGCGGGATGCGGAACTGCTGCTGCGTCTTGTGGTCGGCGAAATCAGCCACCGCGAGCTGGAGCGGCTGCGGCACTCGTCGTGGCTGGACCTCGGCGGGCCTTTGAGACTGTCCGGAGACAGCCCGGATTTGCTGCGCCTGCACCACGTTGCCCCGGCGAGCGAGGTGCTCGGCCGGCTGGCTTCGAGCGCCCGGGAGCTTCCGCGGCGCCAGGCATTCGGGCGCTGGGTCGAGGCCTTCCGCTCCCTCCTGGCCGGCGCGGGCTGGAACGGGTCGATGGCGGCAAGCGGGCAGTATCAGGCGTATCTCCGTCTGAGAGAGTGCCTGGATCGATTCAGCGGCTTTTCCCAGTTGCCCGGTCTTTCCGGCAGGGATGCGCTGCAGACCGTCCAACGGCTGCTGGCAAACCGCCTGTTCGCCCCGGAGCGGCCTCCCGGGCCGGTGCAGGTGCTTGGATACCTGGAGACCGCCGGTCTCGCGTTCACACATCTTTGGGTTGCGGGGCTCAAGGACACGGCCTGGCCGGCAGCGCCCACACCCAATCCGCTGATACCCGTGCCGTTGCAGCGATTGCACGGAGTGCCGCGCGCCGATCATGCGCTGGAGGCGGCGTTCGCCGCGGCGCAGACGCGCCGCTGGCGGCGCGCCTGCCGCTACCTGGTCACAAGTCATGCACTCGACGACAGCGAAGAGAGCCACCGTTGCAGCAGCCTCGTGGAATCGGTGGGGGTAACGGCTCTCGGCCGCCTGGTTCCGCGTTTCCGCGCCCGCCGCCATCCGTGGCTGGCCACGCCGCAGGCTGGCAGGCTGGAAACCGTGGACGACGGTTCGGGCTCGCCGGTCGACGGGGTGGTGACGCGCGGCGGCACGTCGCTGTTTCGGGATCAGGCGCAATGCCCCTTCCGCGCCTGGGCAATCCACCGCATTGGACTCGGCGAGATACGCCACCCACAGAGCTTTCCGGATGCGCTCGAACGCGGAACGCTCATTCACGATGCCCTGTTCGCGCTGTATGAGGACGGCCCGGGTCCCGTCTCGGAGTCCCGCATCGAGGCGGCCGCGAGCCGGGCCGTGAACAAGCATCTGGAGCGCGTTCCGGAGCTGTATCGACGGAACGAACGCCGCCGGTTGCGGCGGCTGCTCGGAACCTGGGCGCAATACGATGCCGAGCGGCCCGAGTTTTCGATCGTGGGGCTCGAGCAAAAGGCGGAACTCACCCTTCCGGGTTTCCAGCTCAGCCTGCGCATCGACCGGATCGACCGCGATCCCCGCAACCACGCCAGGGTGGTCATGGACTACAAGACCGGCAACGTTAACGTCAGCGGGCTGCTCGGGGAACGCCTGACGGAGCCGCAATTGCCGATGTACGCGCTGAGCGACGCCGGCGTGCGCGCCACCCTGTACGCCCGGTTGGGCAGCGGCGGGGTCGCGCTGGGCGGCATTGCCAGCGAAGACATCGAACTCGGACCGGCGCGGGTACGCCGGCTATCCCGGGAAGACTGGCGGCATCTCACCGACCGGTGGAGAGCCGGAATCGAATTGCTGGCGCGGGAATTCAGGGAGGGACACGCAACTGTCACGCCCACGTCCAGAAGCGTCTGCGACCACTGCCACCTCCCCTCCTTCTGCCGCGTCCGTGCCGCAGGAACCCCGGCAGGCGCTGCGGAAGCCGCCCCGGACAGCACGCCATGAACCGCAGGGTATCCGCGCCTGCCGATGCCCCGGCACGCGATCTCGCCCTGAATCCCGCCACTTCCTGCATCGTCCAGGCCCCGGCGGGATCGGGCAAGACAACCCTCCTGGTCAGCCGGTTCATTCGCCTACTTGCACTGGCCGACTATCCGGAACAGGTTTTGGCCATCACCTTCACCCGCAAGGCGGCGGCGGAGATGCGCCTTCGGGTGACCGCCATGTTCGCCGATGGGGAGTCCCGGGAAGGGGCCAGGGCCCGGGCGCGGGATGCCGAGCGGGGATGGCAGCTCGCGGGCAACCCCAGTCGGCTCAATATCCGCACCATCGACAGCTTTGCCATGTCCCTGACCCGGCAAATGCCGGTTTCCAGCGGATTCGACCGGACGGCGCGCCTGGTGGAGAACGCCTCGGAACTCCATGCCCTCGCGGCCGGGCGCCTGTTCCGCCGCCTGTACACGGACGATCCCCTCGCCGAGGAGATCGCCCGTTTCCTCGCGTTGACAGACAACGATGCCCAAAAGGCCCGCCGGCTGCTTGCCGGCATGCTCGCCCGTCGGGACCACTGGCTCGACGAGGTAACCGAAGTGGTCGCGGCGTTCAGAACAGCGCCGCAATCCGTTGCCGGTTTGCTGAACGGGGGGCTTGAGACACTGATCGGCGCGGTTGCCGGGGACCTGGAGTCCCTGATACCCCGGGAACCCCTGGATGAACTGGAGTGGGCTGTCGGGTTCGCCACGGGATTCGACCGGTCCACGCCCGGGGCATTCTGGCGGGCGGCCGGCCGGCTGGTGACCACCGGAAGCGGCAGCCTTCGCAAGCAGCTCACAAGAAGGGACGGCTTTCCCCCGGAGGTCCGTGACGAAAAGCGGCGCGCGATGGACCTGGTCGTTACCGTAGGTGCCCTGGGGCTGGAAGGTCGCTTTGCGGCCCTGCGCCTGTTGCCGCCCGAGCCGCTGTCGCCGGAGCAGGCGCAGGACCTCATCTCGATCTGCATCAGCCTTTCGCTGGCGGTTATCGACCTGTCGTCGGTCATGCGTTCGCAGGGAGTCGCGGATTTCACCGAGTTGCTGCTGGCCGCGCGCCGGGCGCTCAGATCCGGCGAGAACCCGACGGAGCTGGCCCTGTCCATCGACAACCGGATCCGGCACGTACTGGTGGATGAATTTCAGGACACATCGGTTGTCCAGTACCAGTTACTGGAACTGCTGGTGGGCGGCTGGTCCGGGGAAAGCGGGGTGAGCCTCTTCGCGGTCGGCGATCCCATGCAGTCGATCTACCGGTTCAGAGACGCGGATGTGGGCCTTTTCTACCGGGCGGAGAGCCGGGGACTCGACCAGATACGGTTGCGCCCCCTGCGCCTCGCGATGAATTTCCGCTCCGCGCCCCGGCTTGTCGACTGGTTCAACACGACATTCCCCGATGTCATGGGCAAGGAAGCCGATCCACTGCTCGGCAGAGTGCCCTACAACCCCTGTCAGGCCGGTGTCGAAAGCGGCGGCGAAGCGAGCGTTCGCCTGTTCGAGACCGAAGAGGATGAAAGACAGGCGATCATCGACCGTATTTCCACCCTCCTCTCGGACGAACCGGATGCCCGAATCGCGCTACTGGTTCGCAGCCGCACGCATCTGACGGGAATCCTGGATGCACTGCGCGAAAACCGCATTTCCTGGCAGGCCACCGATATCGATGCCCTGGCGGACACGCCGGCGGTGACGGATCTGCTGTCCCTTGCCGCCGCAATCACCAACCCCTGCGACCGGCTGGCCTGGTACAGCCTGCTGCGCTCACCCTGGGTCGGCCTTCGCCTGCGCGACCTGGAGGCCCTCGCTGAACTCCCGGCGTGGGATATCGCCACCCTGCGCGCAGCTTCCTCACGCCTGAGCCGGGATGGAAGGCGGCGTCTCGCCCGCCTGCTGACAGCACTGGAAGCCTGGCTGCCCGCCCGGCACGAATCGCCGCCCCGAACCGTTCTCGAATCGATCTGGATTCATTGCGGCGGCCCGGCCGCCTACGGTGACGAAGCGGCCATCGACCACGCCGAACGGTTTCTGGAACTGGTTGACGACCTCGGGTCCGACGGCCTGGACGTCGACCGGTTGCGGTTCGGCGCCGACAACCTTTTCGCGGTGGAAAGCGCCGCCGCCAATCTCCAGATCCTGACCATCCACAAGGCAAAGGGCCTGGAGTTCGATCACGTCCTGCTGCCCTTCCTGGACCGGCAGACCAAGCCCACCGAAGCCCCCCTGTTGCGCTGGCGCCTGCAGGACAACCGGCTGCTCATGGCAGCACGAGAAACCGGCCCGCTTTACGACTGGCTTGCCGAAGAGGACAAACTGCGCGAGCGGCACGAGCTGCAGCGGCTCCTCTACGTCGGTTGCACCAGGGCGCGGCGCACACTGACGCTAACGGCCGTGCGTCCCGGCGACCGCCCGGCGAGCCGATCGCTTCTGAACCTGCTCTGGCCCCACGCGGCTTCACTTCCCGTAGAGGCTTCGCCGCGCAGCCGCCCCGCAAGGCCGGACGCGGCGACCGCGGCTCCTGTCTATCGCCGCCTCGCCAGCGACTTCGTTTGGCAGCCCCCGGCCAGGAAACCCCTGCGCCTCGAACCGCAAATCGAACGCGCCTCCGATGCCGCCCCCGCAGAGCGCCTGAAGCCGGATCCGATCGCTAGCCGCCGGGAAGTCGCGCTCGGCAACCTCATACACGCCGCCCTCTGCGATCTCGGCGATTCACCACTGCCCGCCAGTGCCGGCGACTGGATCGAATCCCGGAAACCGGCCTGGACGGCGAAGCTGGCAGGCGCCGGGCTTTCGGAGCCGGACATCGACCATTGCCGAACCGAAACCGCGCGCCAGATCATGAACGTACTCGAAGACGAGACGGGCCGCTGGATTCTGGAAGGCGGTTCCGAAGCCGTCTCCGAACACGCCGTCTCGGGCATAGTCGACGGCGCCATCCGGACGTTCCGGTTCGACAGGGCGTTCGAAGAAGGCGGAGAGCACTGGGTCATCGACTACAAGACAGGCCCGGTGTCCGGCGCAGCCGATTCCCTTGACCAGGTCATCGCCCGGCATAGGCCACAGCTTGCCCGCTACCGCGCGCTGGCGGAGGAAATCTATGGCCGACCCGTGCGCACCGCCCTGTACCTTACGGCTCTTCCCCGCCTGATCGAGTTGTAGCCGTTTTCCCCCGGGCGCACCGAAACGTATGGAACATCGGTGGGTTATGGGATGAGAGTTCCCAACCCGGCGCGCCGGGATGAGGACGCGCAAGGAACAACCCCGAATCTCGGGAAAGAGTTCGTATGCGGCGCTTCCCTTTCGGCGCGTTAAGCTCGTCCAATAACCTTGCGTACGGCAGGATGATGTGGCCGTGCGCCGAAAGGGAAGCGCCGTATGCGAACGCGCTGTCGCGACTGACGATATTATGTCAAATAATTTTTCCTGAAAAATCAACGGGTTAATTTTTGTTCCATGAAAGTTTCCACCCCGGCGAGCCGGGACGCTGACGCGCAAGGAACAGAAACCCGCTGGGAGGGAGTAGGTGTGCGGTGCGGGTATCCGGCACCTTTAAAGCACCCCTGCGCCGTTGAATTCCAAGACAACGCG
>CAZWZH010000131.1:0-27316 GCA_964638775.1 uncultured Pseudomonadales bacterium | reverse complement strand
GCCCTCGCCATGCGGGTGCTGGGCATATCGTTCGCGGACACGGCCGCCGACCCGGGCGACGAGACTTTTCGCGACATCCTCCGCCAGGCTGTGAAAGCGCTCGCTGACGACGAAGCGAGCCTGGTCACGCGGGAACAGATCGTCGGCCGGCTCGCCTGGATTCTCGTGGACGAATACCAGGACATCGGCGAACCCGAGTTCGAACTCATCGCAGCCGTCGCCGGCAGGAAGCTCGGCGGGGATCAGGCGCGGCCCAACCTCTTCGCGGTCGGCGACGACGACCAGAACGTCTACAGTTTCAAGGGTGCTTCGGTGCAGTTCATCCGGCGGTTTGCCGGCGACTACCGGGCGCGGGAGACCTACCTGACCGAAAACTACCGGTCCACCGGCAATATCATCGAAGCCGCCAACCACTGCATCGGCGTCTCGAGGCAGCGCCTCAAACGCGACCACCCGATCCGCATCGACCAAGCCCGCCGGGGCGATCCCGCCGGCGGCCGCTGGAAAGCGCTGGACGATGTCGCCCGGGGCAAGGTCCGCATTCTTCGCGTTGCCGGGGGCCGGCTCTCCCAGGCCGTTGCCGCCGTTGACGAACTCCGGCGGCTGGCCGCGCTGGACTCCGACTGGCAGTGGGACCGATGCGCGGTGATCGCACGCAATTGGTCAGACCTCGACCCGGTGGCAAGCGCCTGTGCGGCGTCCGGAATTCCGGCCCAGAGCGCACGCGAGCAACTGGCTTCGTTCTGGCGCGCAAGAGAGACGCAGGAACTGCTCCGCACGCTCGACGCCGGAGGACCGACAACCAGCCGGGAAGCCATCGAAAACCGCATTGCGGAAACCGGGGCCGGCCCCTGGGCACGCCTCCTGGCACAGGCCCTGGAGGAATTCCTGCTCGAAGAGGACGGCGCCACCGTGCTTACGGTCGCCTACCTAAAGAGCTGGCTCGGCGAGTGGAGCCGCGAAGTGCGCCGGCGCCAGCAGGGCCTGCTGCTCACGGTCGCGCACCGTGCCAAGGGTCTGCAGTTCGACCATGTTGCAATCCTCGACGGGAAGTGGAACTCCGTCGGCGCGGGAGAAGACCGTGAAGCCCCAAGGCGCCTGTACTACGTCGCCATGACCCGTGCACGGGAAACGCTTGCATTGATTCAGGTCGACGACGCCCAACCGCACGATATCCGGGACCGGCCACTAACTGCGACGGCAAGACAACGCGCCGCAGCGCTGACTCTTCCGCTCAGCGATTCATCCGGTGCCCTGGTCGGCCCTGCGCCGCGGCCCGACCTTTCAGACCAGCGCCTGGACGACAGGACCGTGGTCTGTTCGATGGAGGACGTAGTGCTGGATTACGCCGGATGGCAGTCTTCCGGGCACCAGGTACACCGAGCCATCGCAGAGCTTCAACCCGGCGACCCGCTGCTCCTGTTCTCCAGGGGCAACCAATGGCTGATGCTCGACGAAAAGCGGCGTCAGGTCGGGCTCATGGCGCGAAAGTGGTCGGTTCCCGAAGGAACGAAAATCCTGCGCGCCGATGTTCATGGCGTGTTCATGCGGTGGGCCAAAGATCAGAAAGACGAGCAGTATGCAGACAGGCTGGAGATGGATTCCTGGGAGGTGGTCGTTCCTCGAATCGTTCTGACTCCCTCATCCGCTCTCCCGAATTCGTGACGCAGACAGCGTCCTCTGTCGCACACGCCGCTTATGGCGGTGCACGCTCCGTGGTAGAGTTCCGCGCACCCACACTCGGCCCGCTGAAGGAGTACGCCATGCGAGAAGCCGAGCCGTTCCGTCCACGCCGCAGGCGCCTTGTCGGCACATCTCCAGAGCCACCCGTCCGCCCGGTCTTTTCGCCCTCGGATTACCCGGAATCCGATGGTAAGCCGATGGCCGAGACACCGGTCCATTGGTATGCCACGGTCGATGCCACCTACCCGCTGCACTGGTTCTTCAAGCAGCGCAGCGATGTATATGTGGGCAGCGACATGTTCGTGTACTACGTCGAGGGCGATCCGAGGCGCAGCGTGGTGCCGGACGTGTGGGTGTCGTTCGGCGTGCCCAAGCTGCCGGAACGCCGCTCCTGGCTGACCTGGCTGGAGGGCAAGGGCCCGGAGCTGGGCTCGAACGGCAGGTACCGAAACTTGGTGTTTGAAGAGCGAGATGGCGTGCTTCGCCATGCGAGCCTGCTGGGTCTCGAGTTGTGCCTGGACGGAGGACGGCTGTTCTACTTCGACCCGGTACGCAACGTCCGCCTGTTGACGCCCTCGGAAGAACGCGATGGCCGGCACAAGGAGAAAGAAGGCAGGGTCACCGCAGAAGAGGCTCTGCGGGCGGCGGAGGCTCGAATTGCCGTGCTGGAGCGGGAATTGCGCACAACCGGCCCCCCATTACCTTGGCCTACCAGCCGGAACCCGGAGTAGCCGGCAGAACGATGAATGGTTCTTGCAAGTAGCTACCCTGCGCAGCCAACGGTTACCATCAGGCAATCGATCCAATCCGGGAGATGCCGCAAGAGGCGGACGCAACAGTCCGTAGACGACATCGCTCAGTGCCCATGCCCGACCCCAGGTCAATCGAGAGTACCGTCGATCAATTACTCCAAGCCCACCGGGAGTATTCGCCCATCGAATTGCTGAAGGCGGAAAGTCAGCTCTCCGAAGAACGCTTTCGAGCCTGGCGAAACGGGGAGATTCCCGGCCTCGACGACGCGGTCGACGACGTGCGGCTCGCCAAGGAGATCCTGGAATCGGCCCGGTCCTTTGCCCTCGGCCTCGGGCTGGTTCCCGAACGGGTTGCCTACCATGGCCTGGGCGACCGTGCGGGCCGCGAATTGGTCGCGTCCACCGATCCGCTGCTGAACGAACTGCTGGTCTACCGGTATCGAACGCCGGAAAGCCGTCAGGGAGACCTGTTTCTGGACGGCGGCAAGACGGCGATCGTCAACGCCCTGCGCGATGCACTGATCGCGCGCGATGCCGGCCGTTCCCGGCAAGAACTGCGGCGCACAGCCGCGCGGATTCCCGGCTACCGGCACCTGCGGCATTGCGAAGCGTTGATCGCCGCCCTGCAGGCGCCGCACCCGGAAACCGCGGCGCAGGCGGTCGTGTCGCTCGAACGCATGCAGCGGGAATGGCGGCCCGCGGCCCGCGAATTCCTGGGCCGCGACCAGGGCGCGAGATGGCTGGAACCGCTTTGGCACGAAATCGGGCAGGCCCTGCAACCGGCGCCGTTCGATCCGGAACACCCCGACCGCCACGCGAGCCATGCGTTCGAGCAGGCCCGCCGGTGGCCGCACGTGAAGCGTTCGGTGCTGGCGACGCCGGGGTTTCGAACGCAACCGGTGCTGCTGCGACGGCTTGCCACGGCCGAATTCCGGCTGGGCGATCGCACCCGGGCGCTGGAGTGCTGGTTCGCCCTGTGCCTGCTGGCGCCGGACGGCTTCGCCAATCTCGTGGAGTCAACCGAGTTTGAAGACGCGGGCGTTGCGCGTGCCTGGCAATCGGCAATGGCTGAAGGCGGCGACGGCGAGGAACTGACCGCCGAGTGGTTCCCCGCCTGGATGCTCATCCACGAACCGGGCCTGGCTCGCGCGCTGTCCGATCGGGACGAGCAGAGCCCGCCGGCCGCCGCCTACAACCTCGTGCGTGCGCTGCAGCGGCTGCCGCCCAACGAGACGGACCGGGCCGGGTCGGAGGCCATTTCTCTCAGAAGCAAATTGCAGCAGATCCACGCGGGTCTGCTGCGCAGCTATCTCAAATCGCGCCGCACAATGACCCAGATGGAATACGATCAGGAGAAATGGAAGGAACCGCGCAAATGACTCCCGCAGCTAAACACACGGCCTCGAGCGCCATCGAACACTGGCAATACGTGGCGCCGGCGCTCACTGCCCCCCGGTCCATTCTCGACTACGAACGGCTCGTCGCCGTTCTCGACCAGGTTCTCGACGCCGGGGGGGCGGACGAGAATTCCAATCTTGCGGTGTTCGCCGAGCGTATCGGTGAACTCATCGAAGCATACGAAGCCAAGCACCATCCCCTCCCAGACGCCGAACCCCCGGAAGTGTTGAGATTTCTGATGGACCAGCACGGGCTCAAGCAGGGGGATTTGCCCGAGATCGGCGCGCAGAGCGTCGTGTCGGCCATTCTGCACGGCAAGCGGCAACTGAATCTTCGCCAGGTTTCGGCTTTGTCGAAGCGATTCGGTGTTTCGGCTGAGGCCTTTATCGCCTGATCGGATTGCGGCGTTGACGACCTGTTCCGCCAAGCGCCTCCCATAGCCGGGCAAAACCGATCCGTTCCTGCTCCAGGCGCACCCGTTTGCCGAGGCGGTTGGTGCACAGGTCTTCATACAACGCCCTTTCCGCGGCGCTCAGCCGTGGCAGGTCACGCTCGATGGGTGCTTTTTCCTGTCCCCAAAGCTGTTTACCGGCCAGCAGCGTGGCGCGGTCCATAAGGAACGACTCGGCGTGGGGCAGGTGGGCGCGCAACTGGTCGAGGATCGCGAATCCGTGCGTATCGATATCTCCCCAGTACAGTAGCCGGCAGGCCTCGAGCCAGCGGGCCTTGCCCAGCGTTGCAAAACCGTAGCCGGCGCCGAATATCACCATGCTTTCCGGCACGTCCGGGAAAGCGAGAAAGTTGATTTCGTTTTCGGTAATGAACGCTTGCGACACCCCCGGTTGCAGCGCGGCGAAGGTGGCTGCGTCAGTTTCGATGTCGGCCAGCGGGCGCAAGCCGAAGCCGCCGCAGGTAGCGTCCAGCAGACGAAAGCGGATGCGTTCCGGTTTTGCCCGGAAGCCATATCTGCGTTCGAACCGGCGCACGCCGGTCTGATCACCCTCTATCGCGGCGGCGGGCAGGGCGCAGTCGAGCAGTTCGCTCAACAGACCGCGATGCTTCTCGATGAATTTCGTGTGTACGCCGAGGATGTCAATCTGGCGAATATAGATACCCGGCCGCGGATGCTCTTGCATCCAGGCCACCACGTCGAGCAGCTTCTCCCAATTCTGCGCCTGTTCCAGGGCGATTAGGGGGCGCCTTCCCAACCACTCGAGCAGCACCGGCAGGCGCCGGCTGGTGAGACCGAGGATCTCCTGAAACCGCTCGCGCTCACGGAACTTGCCGAGCAACGCGACGGCATCATCCATGCTGTCGAGCCAGGCTGCCCGGGGCAGGGAATTCAAACCGAGCACGCGGTGGCGAAATTCCCGTTCCTCGATCCGCACATGCGCCATGGCGCGCAGTGCCAGTGCCCAGTTGCGGACCTCGTCGAATCGCTCCGCAAGCTCCGCTGACCTGGGGCCGCCAATCGGCAGTCGCCTGGGAAACAGGGGTTCTCCGGTAGCGAGGCTGGCCAGCATGGTACCCCGGTCCCACAGGCGTTTGACTTTGCTGCGCAACTGCGCCGGCGCGGTCCACGCAGCGGCGGCATCGTGCCGTGGGTCACCCGGCGCCGTTGAACCGCTCACGTTCTTCGCGGTACTCCTCGATCGTCAGGTTGCGTAGCCGGGAGGCGCGGCCATCCTCGTTGTGCACGAACCCCACGCCGGCAACGAATGGCTCGATGACGTGGATCTTCTGCAGGGGTGTGACAATCAGCAGTTGCAGGTGCAGCGCCTCGAAGAGTTTCAGCGCGTACTGAGTACTCTCGTCCGAGCCGCGCCCGAAGGCTTCGTCGATCGCCACGAAGCGAAAGGAACGGGAGCGCACCTGGTCGCGCTCCAGCCCGAACTGGTAGGCGAGGCTGGCGGCCAGAACCGTGTATGCCAGCTTTTCCTTCTGGCCGCCGGACTTGCCCCCGGAATCCGTGTAATGCTCGAACTCTGCCGCGTCTTCGCGCCAGCGCTCACTGGCCGAGAAAACGAACCAGTTGCGTACATCGGTCACCTTCTCGGCCCAGCGTCGGTCCTGCTCGGCCAGGCCTTCGCGCCCGCACAGGCGGTCGATGATGTTCTTTACCTGCAGAAACTTGCTCTCCGAGTACTGGGCGTCATCGGAACCGGTAAGGGTTCCTTCGGTGCAGGCCTGCAAGTCGCTACGGAACTCGCGTATGTCTGCGTCCGGGGCGGACTTCGGCTCCAGTTCGATGTAGCGCCCGGGGTTGTAGTCGATCTGCGCCAGGGAATGGTTGATGCGGCCGATGCGGTCGCGAATCTCCTGGCGATGCTTGCCCAACTGCGACTGGAAGCTGGCGATCTCGCGTATCGTGTTCTCGTTCAAGAGCCGCTTGAAGTGCGCCTCGAATCTGGGCAGGTCGTCCGCCTTCAGGCGCTTGAGCATGGCGGCGTATTCAGAGCCAGCGGCGATGCTCGCATCGAACTCGGTGGTCTGCTGCCTGTATTCCTCCTTGAACTCCGACATGGCCTTTACGATCTTCTCGCCGAGGCGGCCAGCGCGCTTTTCGTCGGCATCTATGCGCTTCTGCAGCCATTCGCGAACGTCCTGCTGCCTGTTGTCGCACGATTCGACACTGAGGCGGTGCTCGCCCAGCGCCTCGTTGCGGATTCCTGGCAGCGCTTGTGCCTGCGAATCGTCAGGCGCGGTTGCTTCGCGCAGTTCCGCCTCGGTATTGGCGAACAGTTTCCGCGCGTCGCTATGCCGCTGTTCCGTTCTGGCCCGATCGGCCAGCGCATCTTCCAGGGTCCCTTCCGCTGCCCGCAGCGCCCCTGCGGCCCGGTCGAGTTGCTTGTTGAGTTGCCTCAGTACGTCGGAGGCGGATGCCAGGCCGTCGCGCTCGTCGGTCAGGCGCTGAATCTCTGCGGCCACCGCCCCCCAGTCCAGTTCGTCGAACCGTGCGTATTCCGATTCGAGCGTGGCCAGGTTGCGACGTTTCGCGTCCACCTTCTCGTGCTCGCGGTTGGTGCGGTCGATACGCGATGCCAGCTCGTCGAGGGTCGCCCGCTTTCGCGTCCGTTCCTTTCGAAGGGCCGCAATCTTCGCTTCGTTGCTCCAGCCGAGCACGTACCGGGAACGGTCGTCCAGCCGATGCCGGTCGTCCTTCTCGTGGCGTTCTCCGGGCAGCTTGAGCTGACCGGAACGGGTTAGCGCGCGCCGTTCCCTGCGGAACTGCTCCTGGTCAACGCAGCACGCGATGTCGAAGCGCCGCACCAGTTCCGTCTCCAGCCAACCGTAGAACCCGGAGTCCGGTTTCACGGACAGTTTCCTGGCAAGGGAATCCGGGTGCAGGTTGGGGTAATCCCCGCTGCCGCCCTGCCGGACGCGGAAGTAGACGAGCCGGTTCTTCATGTCGTTCGCGTCCACCCAGGCGGCAACCCGGGCGTAGTGACCGCCTTCCACCAGGAGCGCCAACCCGAAATTGCGCAGCACGCGTTCCGCCGCGCCTTCCCACTGGCGTTCCTCCTCGCGCACCTGCAACAGTTCGCCGGCGAACGGTAGCTGGTCCTCGTCAATCCCGAGTGCGGCGCACAATCGCTGGCGCAACGCCACCTGCCGTTCGGGAACGTTGCTGCGCCGCGCCTGCAGGCTCTCAATTTCGCGTTGCAGATCGCGAAGCTCCTCGTCGAGGCCGCGCGCGGTTACGTTGTCTTCGGTGAGCTGGTTGCGCAGGCGGTCGGCGCTCTCCGCAAGATCGGATTCCAGACGCAGAAACCGCTCGCGTTGCTGCAGGAACTCGGGTTCGGCGGCCGCAGCAGTCTCGTCCAGGCTCGCGGCGAGAGCCCGATAACGGCCCGCCTTCTCTTTCCTGCGGCCCCGCTCCTGCTCCAGGCGGCCGATCTCGGCGGTGAGGCCGTCGATGCGGTCGCCGCCGTTTTCGGCGATTGCCCGGCGTATTTCCTCCACCTCGCGCCGTTGCGCATCACGGCTCTGTCCAAGCCGCCCGACACGGTCGCCCTGACGCTGCAAATCCGTATCGAGCCGGCCGATCCGCTCATTCAGCAATTCCAGTTTCAGGCCTGCGAAAAAGTTGCGCAGTGCATCCCGGCAACCACGAAGGTGCTCGACGTTTCGTGTCAGTTCCCCATGCCGGACGCAGTCCGCTGCCAGCGGCTCCAGCAGGCCGATCTGCCGCTTCGCCGTCAGCACGGCCCGGTAGGCGCGGTCAAGGTCGTCGAAGTGATCGATCAGCGCCCTGATCTGCGGACCCGCATCGAAAGGCTCCAGCATGTGGCCGCGGACGAAATCCGTCAGGTTGCCCACGGACTTCATGGACACCGTCTGGTGGAACAGTTCCATCGCCTGCTCGTTGTCAATGCCGAAGCGGCGCCGGAACCAGGCGCCGTAGGGCGGGAAACTCTGGAACAGGTCTACGTCGTCCTTTCGCAGCCTCTTGCGCAGGTTGCCGATGTCAGCGCCGAAACCGGCGAAATCCCCGGCGATGGACAACTGCCGCTCGGCAGCCGCGAAGATGCGGGCCGGCTGGCCCTGGACATCGTTGATCCAGAACACCTGCGCGAGCGTGACGGCCTGCTGAAAGTCCCGGTTGCGGAATACGCCGAGGATGACGGAATAGCTGTTGTGATCGCGCAGCCCCACTGGCCGGGCCGCACCACCGCCGTCGCTGCGTTCCGTCTTGAAATGGCCGAGCACGTAAGACCGCAGGCTGCGCTCTCGGCTGGCGGCGCCGGCTGCACGGTTGTATGCGACGCGCTGTGCCGGCACCAGCAATGTGGTAACCGCATCCACCAGGGTGGTTTTGCCCGAACCGATATCGCCGGTGACCAGGTTGTTCCTGCCGTTCAACTTCAGCGACCAGACCCGCTCGTCGAACGTGCCCCAGTTGAACATCTCCAGCCGCTCCAGGCGGTATCCCGACAGCGCATCGTCGGTGATGGCGTCGAACAGCGAGGCGGACTCGAACTGCGCGCGAGTCACCGCAATGCCCCTTCCGGCCCTCGTTTCATGGCGACGCTCGCTCCAATTCGGACCGGTACGCCGCCAGCCGGCCGTCGAATTCCGACAACCACTGGGCATCGACGAAGGCCTTCAGGAAACGCTGCACCTCGAATTCCCGCCTGCGGGTGCCTTCCCTAGCTTTCATGCGCCGCAGGAAACCGAGTTCGACAATCCGGTTCAGGTCCGCATCCAGCCGTTCCATCACGCGTGCCTCGTTGCTGTTCTCCGGCAGGAACACCCGCACCAGTTCCGCGATCTCGTCGCGGCTCATCACCAGCCGGGTTTCCCCGCCGGTAGCGTCCTGTTCGATCAGCTTCTTGCGCAACAGCGCCAGCAGCAGGCTGACGTTGAACGAGAGCGGCCGCCGGGGAATCAGCCGGGGAACGGTGCGGTTGCCGTCGCGTTCATCGCCCCACGAATGCAGATAAGCATAGCCCTCGCCTTCGTCCATGACGAGTTCGAGGCCCAACACGGCCATATAGTCGCTTACTCGTGCGCGCAATCCGATCAGCTCTTCCCACAACGCCGTATCCCGCTCCCGAAACAGCACGCCACGAAGCAGGCGGACGGCAACCCGGCCGAGCGGATCGATGGCCGGGCCTACCTGTTCGTCGTTCCGTTCGCCGTCGGTCATCGCACCACCATGTTCCGTCACGGCCCCGCGCCATCGGCCTGACGCGTGGCGAAACGTACGGTTCGGCCAGTCATTCGGTCGTCCCGCTCACCGCGCGAAAATGATGCGCGGCAGTCTCGTGCGCTTCATGGATTCCCCCGGGGGCCGCACCCTCGCATGCCCACCGCCCGGGTTCCGCGGAGCCTGCGCTTCGGGGCGGTTCCACCATATCCATTCTTGGGTTTCCTCGTCCACATGAGCGTTCAGCCTGTCCGCGAGTTGCAGGTAGGCGATCAGTTCTGCCACGCCGTGTTCGAGGGGCCGCGCGTCGCAGAGTTCCCGCAATGTAACCTGCGAACGGTCCTGCAAGGCGTGGCGGATATGCGCTTCCAGGCGCGCTTTGTCCACCACCGTTTCGGCGAAGAGCGCCGCCGTGTCCAGGTCGTCTTCGCCGGACTCGAGTGCAAGCGTGGAGATCGACGGGCTGATGGGCGGCACGTACAGGGGACGCTCCATAGGTAGGCCCAGGCGTGCCGCCGTACCCGGGACCTCGGCGAAAGGCCCTTTGGGAGGCCGGTCGCGCACCGCCAGGGCGTTGGCTTCGATGCCGCGCAGAATCTCCATGATCCGGCGATTTTCCAGCCAAGCCTGGTCGTCCAGGAAGCGCCGCAACTGCTGCGACAGCCGCCGCACCGTGGCCTGGGCCTGCTCGCCGGCTTCCAGCCAGTCGTAGTGCACGCGGCGGGTGCGCGCATCGGGGCGCATTTCGCTGACGGCCGGCAGTGCAAGCACGGCGTCGAGCAGGCCGGTCAGTTCCTCCTGGCGGTCCTGCGACATAAGGAAATCCCAGAAAGCATTGAAACTGCGCCCCTGGTCGGATTCGGCAATGGCGCCGCGCCGTTCCACAACATCGTCGAGCAGTGCCGCGCGCGGCCCGTCCCACAGGGCAATGCGCTCGCGAACGCTCCGGTCGAGCATGCGGAAATTGTGTTCCACTTCGCGGAAATCGCCGAGCAGATCCCGGGCCATCTGCGTGAACTGCTGGAAGCGGTCCTTCACCGCGGTGTCGTCGAGCAGGTTCAGTTCGCCCCCTCGGATACCGTCGATTTCCGCCTCGATGGCGGCGCGCCGGCGCTCGAGTTCCGAGATACGGGCCTGCGGATCTTCGTCGGCGCCTTCGCGAATCTGCCGCAACAGCTCAATGAGCGTGCGCAGGCGCGACTCGGTTCCCACGAAGGTTCGCCCGGCCAGGGAGACAAGCCAGCGTACCGCTTTCTCCGCGGCCGGCGTCAGGTCGAAATGAGGCTCGTCCGAGTTCTCCGTATAGTACTTTCTGAGCCATCCGCGTTCCGGATCGGCCCAGTCGTTGAGGTACTCGGCAGCCGCCCGTGGGAACGCCTCGGCGCCGAATTGATCCCGGAGCGCGAACAATTCATCCTCCAAGGCTTCGACCAGGTCGCCCTGGCGCGTTGCGCGCCGGTTCGGTACCAGGAAGAAGCGGTGCAGAAATCCCGCCACCAGCGGCGCGTTGTTCGAGCGCAGAAGACGCCAGGCCGGGTGGCTGCGGCGCATGCGGTCGAGGGTGTCGTAATCGAGATCCATGGGCAGCGGTTGGCATTGTAGCCTCTGTTTTCTCTTTGCCATGCCGATCGTCTCCCGCAGAACAATCGTCCACATTCCAAAAGGATGTTGAAGAATCGGGGAGGACTTCCATAGAGGGACCAAGACAGCGTGCGCATTCGCGGATGCTTCGTGTACGCCTTACCCCATACGGACTACCCGGCCCGGCAACGACGATTGTATGATCTCCCCACACCCCGAATCATGGCGATGACAATGCAGTACTCCGCCGGATCCTCCGTGCCCCCTTCCAAGAAACCCAGCCAGGCACCCCGCCAGGCGTCCGATGGGCCCCTCGGCCCGGTACGCATCGAAGTGCCAATGCCGCGTCATCTCTTCGACCGGCTGACGAACCACGCCCATGCGCCAAGGTGCCGGTACGACGCGGCCGAGGGCATTGCCGAGTTCGTCGCCGCTCCCGGCGCCGCGCACGAATCGCGAGCCTGGCTCATTTCCCGGCTGTTCGCCCACATTGAAGCCGAACTGGCCGATGCGGGGCGGTTTCCGGGCTATTTCGTTGCGCCGGCCACCCGCCTGTTGAGCATCGACGGGGCATTTGAACCCGACACCTCCATTTTCATCGACCCCGCAAAAGCCATTCGCGCCCGCGAAGTAGCAGGCTATCTTGACACGGGCCGGGGTCACCCGGTTCCCGACCTCGTCGCCGAAGTGGACCGTGCAGTGGATTCCAGCCGAAAACTCGGCCCCTATTTCCGCATGGGCGTCCGCGAAGCCTGGACCTGGAACCTCGGCGACGGTGCCGCCATCTGGGTTTCAGAAGCCGCCGATGAGCGGGGATTTGCAAAGGCTGAAAACAGCCGGATATTCCCCCGCATGACTCGCGGCGACCTGAACAGGCTATTGGCGGATACCGGCAGCGAAGAACAATACGAACTGTCGCGCCGGCTCGCGAAACGCATTGCCCTCGGCGTACAATCGCGCGCCCGCCCATGATCGTTCAAATCGCATCCGACCTGCACCTCGAGGCCCTCGAGCCGCCCCACCTGCCCGGCCCCGAATCATTCCGGTCGGCGGCAGACCGGGAAGTTCTCGTGCTGGCGGGCGACATCGGCACCGGCACGCTTGCGCACAAGTTCATCGAGCGCGAACTGCAGCGCTCCCCGGTCGTCTACGTTCCCGGCAATCACGAGTACTACGGAAGCCGGCCGCGGGCGGCCGTCGAGGCCGACTGGCGCGGGCTTGCCGGCGAGCACCGCAACCTGCACTACCTTCTGGCCGAGGGCGTCGAGATCGGCGGGCTGCGCATCTGGGGGGCGCCCTGGTACTCCGACCTGTGGGGAGATTATGAACGCCTCTGTTCGGACGCCCCCTGGCGGGTCGCCGAATTCCAGAAGTACGTGCTCGACTTCCATCGCCGGTGCAACGGCGGCGGCGAGTGGACGCTCTCGAAACACGTCGCGGCCCACATAGAGCAGACCGGGCTCCTGGCCAGGCAGGCTGGCCGTGTGGACGTGGTGATCACCCACTGGCCGCCGACGCTGGAGGCGATTCACCCGAAGTTCGAAGGCGATGCGATGAACCCGTATTTCATCAACGACCGCGAAGACCTTGTACGCGACATCGGCGCAAAGCTCTGGATCTCGGGGCACACCCACGAGGCCTACGACTACCGCATCGGCCCCACCCGCTGCATCGGCAACCCGACCGGGTATCCCGGCGAGGATCGGCAGAGCCGGTTGTTCCGGCCGGACCGGGTTGTCTCGGTTTGACCGGTGCAAAAGGCAATCGGCAAGTACGCCAACCCGAGAGAACGGCACGACCGCGAGCGGGAGGCTTGACCGGTGTAGCATCTGAAGATGCCGGCGCGCGTAGCTGGAGTTCGTGAGGCGATGAATGTGATCAAAGTCGGTTTTCTGATAGTCGTGACGGCCGTGGTCATCCATATGGCCAGGCCGGCAAGCGCGGATGAGGCAGTTTCACCGGAGTACCTCAATTCCACAGAAGTGTTCCCCTCCGACCTGCCTTTCTCAGAGGCAGTTCGCGTGGGCAACACGCTGTACCTTTCCGGCCAGATCGGCATCGTGCCCGGCACCATGAAGCTCGTGCCGGGCGGCCTCGAAGCGGAGACCCGGCAAACGATGGAGAACATCGAGACCAGCCTCCGGGCGCATGGCTATTCCATGAACGACCTCGTCAAGTGCACCATCATGCTGGCGGACATCTCCCGGTGGGCCGCGTTCAACGAGATCTACACAACCTGGTTCGACGAGCATTTTCCCGCCAGAAGCGCATTCGGCGCAAACGGCCTCGCCCTTGGCGCACAGGTCGAGATCGAGTGCATCGCCGCCCGGCCTGCCGATTGAAAGCCCGGTACACCGTTGCCCGAAGCGCACGGGCGTTTTCCGCGAACAAACATGCTGGCGGCTGCTCAGGACGCGTCGCTTGAGGCCGCCAACAGCGCATACATCGCGGAGGCGTCCACAAAAACACCGGTCACGAAAATGCCTCCGGATGATGATCGTCGTGTCGCCTGGCGACATTGCGCACGCCGTCCGGCGAGCGGAACGTGCCTGCTGCCTTCAGGAATCGTTCCCAGCCCGCTCCCGTGTCCTCGCTCGCGAGCACATGGTCCACCCCATCTCGAATCAATTGCGCAACCGATGTGTTGCGACGGGCGGCCAGAGCCTTGAGACATTCGTATAGATCGGGTTCCAGTTGAATCTGTGTTCGAATCATATTCAGTGCTCCAATTCAGAAACACATATGCATGACAACGCTGACGCGCAGATTATCAATTGACACCACCGTCGGTGTCCGGCTTTCGACAATTGGCCGGCCGATTCCCGTGTTGTGTGCGGGAAACCGACACTCGTGGTTGCTACCGGCAAATCCGGGCGGCATGATCTTGCCGTGGAGGAACCGACCGAGCGACAGGAAGCGGCGTCGAAGGGGCGGCCGCGTCGGCGGCGGCGATGCAACAACTGCAATGCGCGGCTGAGGGGCCGGTTCTGCACCCGCTGCGGCCAGCGCGATCCGCACTACGACCGTGTCGTGTGCGACAACTGCGGCGCCGAGAAGCTGGGCCACTATTGCGCCGTTTGCGGTCAGAGCGACCGCAACTATCGGCGCAACGTCTTCCCGATTGTCGGGCAGGTGTTGTCGGAAACCTTCGAGTTCGACTCGCGCCTGCTGAAGACCCTTCCCAAACTCCTGGTACGGCCGGGGTTCCTCTCCACGGAATTTTCCCGAAACCGGCGCGCCGGATACCTGTCGCCGTTTCGCTTGTACCTGTTCACCAGCATCGTCTTTTTCTTCGTGCTCTCACTGAGCATCGATCTGCCCGAAGGGCCGGGGCCGGAATTCGGGCGCGAGGCCGTGCAATCCGGCGAGGGACGCGCCCCCATCACCTTTGGCGAATCGGACGAGGAAACGCCCTGGCTGACAATCAGCATCGGCGACGACGCCGAAGACGCCGAAGACGCCGAAAACGGTGACGACGAGGATTCGTCACGGCCGGATTCAACGGATACCGACGCCTTGCCCGACGCCGGTGCAACACCCGCCGACCCCACCTTGGCTGCCCCTGACGACGAACCGGCCGGGGTAGCGGCGCCTGCGCCGGAGCCCCCGTTGCCGCGGCGCCTCACCGGGCAGCAACGGGAAGCGCTCGAGCGCCTGGCGCCCGTTCTCGATGATGAGCGGCGCCGCAAGCTGGTGGAAATCCTCCGAAATTCCGCCCTGGCCGAAGCGGTGGTGCAGGGTGCCCGGAGACTTGCCGCCGAGGACGTGGCGGGCGCCGACACCACCGACCGCTATGTCGTCGGCCAGTTGATCGACATCCTGCACCGGCCGTTCGACGCCATCCGTACATGGCTCGAGAACCTGCCGGTGGCCATGTTCGTCCTGCTGCCGCTATTCGCACTGCTGCTCAAGGGCTTCTACCCGAGCCGAGAGTGGTTCTATTCCGAGCACCTGGTATTCGCGATGCACAATCACACGGTGGCCTTCCTGGTGTTCACCGTGCTCACGCTGCTGCCGGAGGGAAACGCCGCGGCGACAACCACGGCGCAAGTACTGCTGGTGGGTCTACCCGTGTATTACTACTTCGCGATGCGCCGCTTCTACGGCGGCGGCCGCTTCGCGACGGCAGTGAAGTTCCTGCTGCTCTTTCAGCTTTACGGCCTGCTGCTGCTCGCCACGCTCGCCGGCGCCGCGGCCGCCGTGCTCCTGCTCTTCTGACTTTGCCGGGGGTCGGGGAAAACCTGCCTTACGAGTGTCTCCACGGAAGGCGAACGTCAGGATGCCCGGCGCCGACCGGTCAGATCACCAGCCGCTCCAATCGCCGGGCCACTGCATCGACCGAAAATCCCTCGCGCACTCGAACCGGCCCGGCCCCGGCCACTGCCGAGGTAACGGCTTTTTTCACGGCCGCCGCTATCGACTCGATGCGGCGGTCGTCGAAGTAGCACCCCGCTACGCCCAGCACACTCACCGCATCCGGCAACCGGGGCGCCACGACGGGCACGTCCGCGGCCATCGATTCAAGCGCCACCATGATCGGGAACGCCCGTGCCCCGGACGTGAGCAGCACCGCGTCGAAGGCCCGGACGAGTCGCTTCGGATCACGCACGAATCCGGTGAACGTAACGGGCATGCCCTCCGCGCGTTCTTCCAATCGTCGCCGCAGCGCACCGTCGCCGACGTAGGCCAGGTGCGCCGGGCCGTGCTGCTCGTTGAAGGAGCGAAACGCGTCCAGGGCAAGTTGCGGATTCTTCTTGTAGTGCAGGCGGCCGATCACGCCGATGCAGACACCGCCGCCCGGAAGCCCCAGTTCGCGGCGTGCCCGCTTCCTGTCGGACCAATCGATCGTTTCCAGGTCCAATGCGTTCGGCAAATGCAGAGCCGTACCGGCGGCACGCTCCAGTTCGGACACGATGGTTGGCGAAACACCCGCAAACGAAACCTCCCTTCCGAACAACCAACGGCCCAGGCGGCGGCCGCGACCCTTGAAAAAGCCGTGCTCGTGCGCCAGCGCGACAACCCGCCCGGCGCTCATGCCCGAGCGCGCAAACGCCCAATAAGCCCGGTATCGATGGCAGAGCACGAGGCTGTCCCGCAAGTCGTCAAGCAACTCCCGCAGTCCAGTTGACAGCGCCCGGGTGGCACGGAGGTCGGCAACGTCAAGATAGCGGTTACCGGCCGGTGCCGGTTCCAGCCGGGACGCGCTCAGGAACACCGTCGTGGCGGCAAGTCCGAGACGTTCGGCCGCCTTGGCGTATACCCCGCAGAGATCGAGAAACGGGGGCCCGTCGTTCGGACAGACCTGCACGAACCGGGTAATCGGCACCTTGCCCGGCATCACCGCGTGCCTGCCTCTTCGCTGCTCGGCGCCTCGCCCGGCATCACCGCCTGCCTGCCTTTGGGCCGCAACGCTGCCGATCAACCGCGATCATTGCGCTTGGTCACCAGGTAATCCTCCAGGGCAAGGTATTGCAGGTCCGAGCCGAAAAACATGTCAAGCGCATCGGCGGGCGTGCAGACGATGGGCTCGCCCCGCCGGTTGAGCGAGGTGTTGAGCAGCACCCCGTTTCCGGTAAGCCGTTCCATGCCTTCGAGCAGCGCGTAGTAGCGCGGGTTCGTTTGCCGGTCAACGACCTGTATTCGGGCAGTGCCGTCCTCGTGCACCACTTCGGGAATGCGCTCGCGCCATTCGGGCGTCACGTTGAAGGTGATGGTCATGAACGGCGCCGGATGATCGGTGCCCACGACTTCCGGCGCTATGCGGTCGAGTACGCTGGGGCAGAAGGGCCGCCAGCGTTCGCGGAACTTGATCTGCTCGTTGATGCGGTCGGCGATGCCGGCGATGCTCGGGCAGCCGAGGATGCTGCGCCCGCCCAGGGCCCGGGGGCCGAATTCCATCCGGCCCTGAAACCAGGCGACCGGGTGGCCGGCGGCAAGGATCTTCGCCACTTTGCCGGGAACATCTTCGAGTTTGCAGTAGTCGATACGTTCGGACACGTCCTCCAGGGCCGCCACGCAGTCAGCGTCGCTGAATTCCGGGCCGTAGAACACATGCGTCATCCTGCCGGGCCGCTCGCCACGCTCGGCGGCGACATAAGTGGCTGCGCCCAGGGATGTGCCGGCATCGCCGGACGCGGGTTGCACGAACAGCTCCCTCACATGCGGTAGCGCCACGATGCGCTGGTTCAGCTTGACGTTCAGCGCGCCGCCACCGGCGTAAGCCAGCCTGCCGGTCTCCCGCAGAACGTCGCCCAGCCAGGTTTCCAGCAGATCAAGGCAGTGCCGTTCGAACATCTCCTGCATGGCGGCGGCGTAGTGCACATAGGGCTCATCCACGGCATCGCCCTGCCGGCGCGGCCCCAGCCACTCGACCAGTTTCGGACTGAAGTAGAAGCCCACCCGGTCTTCCCTGTAGCGCCGCAGGCCGACGGTATTCACGTAGCGGGTGTTCACGCTGAACCCCGAGCCGTTGCGGCGTATCAGCCTTGAGAGGTCGAAACGCCCGGCATCCCCGTACGGCGCCATGCCCATCACCTTGTATTCTCCGTCGAGCATCTCGAAGCCCAGGTACTCCGTCATTGCGCCGTACACCCCGCTCAGGCTGTGGGGGTCGTAGAACTCCTTCAGCCGGTGGATGCGGCCGTTCTCGCCGTAACCGAAGAAGGTGGTGGCGTATTCTCCCTTGCCGTCGACGCCCAGAATCGCGGTTTTTTCCTCGAAGCCGCTCAGGTGATAGGCGCTCGAAGCGTGCGCCAGGTGGTGTTCCACCGGTACGAACTCGGTGGTCGACCAGTCGATGCCCAGTAGAGCGCCCGCCTCGTGCACCCGGCGGCGGTTGCGGCGGAACCGGCGATTGCCGTTCAGTAGCGCATCGAGCGCCCGGTCCGGGGCGTACCAGTAGCCGCGCGCGAAGCGCCAGCGGGCCGGCGACGTCAGCGGGATGGGGGCGTACGGGAAAGCGACGATGTCCACGTCCTGTGCATTGATGCCTCCCGCGGCAAGGCAATAGCGCGCCGACTCGATGGGCATGCGTTTCTTTGCGTGCTTGTCCCGTACGAAGCGCTCTTCCTCCGCCGCCGCAACGATCTCCCCGTCCACGAGCAGCGCCGCGGAGGGGTCGTGACCGAGGGCGCCCGACAGGCCGAGAATGATCATGCGCCGCTGTCGACCAACCCTTCGGCTGCGAGTCTCGCGCGAACTTCCGCCAGCGCCTTCCCCTCGAAATTCCGGAGAAACCGCGCGATATCCGCGGCGGAGCGGGGCGACTCGCACAGGCCGTCGAGGTCGATGAGGCGAACCACGCCATCCTGTATCAGGAAGTTGCTGGCCTTGGTGTCACCGTGGCGGAGGCCGGCGGTTTTCAGGTCCCGGAAGATCCGGACGACGCCGTCGAGCAGATGATCGGCCCAACCGCGTGCTTCCACCTCTGCCTGAACGTCGTGCGTCCCGCAATCCGGCATCACCAGCCAGGACTCGGCGCGCAACGGACCCCAGCGGCGCTCGACCAGCGCGATCGGTTCAGCCCCGGGTACGCCGAGAAACGCCAGGCGATGGCCGTTTCGCCAGGCAATGCGCGATCGCGGCCTGAACCAGCGCCGCACCCGGTGCAGGGCCGACTTGACGTTGTATCGTTTTACGACGACGGGTTCGTCCTCCAGACGCAGCCGAAAAACGGTGGCGGACCGGCCGTTCTTGATGCGCTCCGCATCGGCAAGGGCAGCTTCCGGCTCTTCCGCGAAGGCGGCAAGGGCGCCGGACCAGGCGCTCCGTCTCGCCAGAATGACATGCCGCCAGCCGCTATCGACTCGGAACTCGGTACAGTCCCGCTCCGTCTTGGCCACGTACCGGCGCACACGCTCGCGGCGGGCCTCGACCAGCAGGGCATCAAGCCGCGGCCGATGGCGGCCATCCTCCTTCCAGCCGCGCGCGCCCGCATACCGCGACAGCAGCCCCGGCACCCGGTGGTCCTCCGCCGGCGGATACTCCGCCAGGAAGGCGGCCAGCGCCTTGAGACTCGCGGTTTCCCCCAATGCAGCGGACGTCTGCCGGAGGGCGCCCCCGTCAACCATGTAGAGGCGCCCGCCGCCCGCCATGAAATTGTCGAGGTTCGCATCGCGGTGAACCGCCCCCCGCCCGTGCAGGCGGGCCAGCGCTTCCACCGCAAGCGTCGCATGTTCTCCAGCCTCCGGCCACTCTCCGGTCCCGATAGGCCGCGCCTGCTCGAGGAACTCGAATACCAGTGCAAACCCGCCCGGCTTTTCCGTGGTTGTCTCCAGCACGAGCGCGGGCGTATCGACGCCATTGGAGCGCAGCAACTCCACGCCCCGCCGGTCCCGCTCACAAGCCCGGCGCGCGCCTTTGCCGAAGAACAGCTTCAGGAACACGTCACGCCCCATGTGGCTGCCACGCGCCGCCAGCCGCCTGCCGGGCAGCAGACGATGGATTTCAACGACGGTGCAAATCCCTCCGGCAAGGGCAATTTCCAACGGCGGGACGACATCGCGCCCGAGGGAGATCAACTTGTCGAGACCGACCGGCATCCGCTTGTGTTTGCCCCTGCAAGGATCCTAACCCGCATCCGTCACCAACTTCCTGCTGCGGACGCCGATGCACTCGCCCTGCGTGGCCCTGCCGCAGGCCCGACAAGAAATCGGTGACCGGGTGCGAACCTGACTCATTTCACTACCTTGCCTGCGAACAGGAGGCCTGGAAGCGCCCCTTCACGAGCCCCTTCCTCAACCCCTTGCCGTACAGCCTGACGGCCCGCCGATACACCGAACGCCAGAAGGCGCCATCCCCGGCAAACGCCTCCCTGAGCGGGCGGCCGGTATACGCGCGGACGAACCGCAGCCAGGCGCGGCGCTGCACCGGCGTATCGAGGGCCGAAAACAGTAGCGCCGCCAGATCGCGACGGCGCCAGTAGTCCGGCACCGGCGCGAGAACGCGCGCGCGGTGCAGGTCGAGAACGCCAAGCTCCACCTCGCCCTGTGCCCAGTCATCGGTTCTGAGCAGCAGGTGGCAGAGATAGAGGTCCCGATGCACCACCCCGGCCTCATGCAGTTGTCGCACAAAAACCGCGATTCCCATGACAAGACGCCGGCGCGCCAACGGGTCGGGAGGCGATCGGTCCCACCCGTCCACCACATCCTCAAGACTCGTGAACCCGGTGAGTTCATCGCAAAGGACCAGGGAGTGCCGGGCCGCCGGATTGCCGGAACCGGCAGCGAATGCGGCAACCCGGGGCGCATTGAGGCCGCAGTCTTCCAGGTGCCGGCAGGCGCGGTATTCGTTCTCCGCACCGAGCACCGGCCGCTTCCCCACCAGCCAGTTCTTCAGGATCTCCAGCCAGCCGACGCCCGAGTGGTATTTCAGGAAGTACGCCTTGCCGTTGACCACGACCCGAACCGTGCGCCGGCCCCCGCCCTGGCGATAGACATCGCCTTCGACGGACTCTCCCCACTGCAGCAGCCGGTCGGCGGCCGGTATGCCGGCCAGTCCCGATCGACGGTAGGGCTCAGCTCCGGCGCTCATGGGGCGATCTCTTTTCGCGCCCCGGCGAAGCGTTCGAAAAGGTCCACCGCCGCCGGCACCATGCGATAAATGTTCTCGTCAGCCGCAACGGCCATCCCGTTACTGGCCCAACGGCCGCGTTCACCGGATGTCAGAAGCTCGGCGAGCTGATCGTTGAAAGCCCGCTGGCGGAACGGAACCGGGGTCAGCAGCCCCGCATCGGCCTTTTCGAGGTATGTCGCATACCCGCAGTTTTTCGTCACCAGCGCCGGCAGCCCCGCAATCATGGCTTCGAGTATCACCATCCCCGCATTCTCGTCCAGGGCGGGCAGCACCAGGCCGTCGCCGGCCAGCAGAAAGTCCGGCACGTCGTTCCTGCCGCCGAGGAAGCGAACTTTTTCCGACACGCCCAGCCGACGCGCCATGCGTTGGAAGCGCGCGGGCTTGTCCTCGCCCAGCACGTACAGCCGGGTACGCGCCAGCAGGTCGGCCGGAAGCGCCCGCAAGCCCAGCAGGGCCCGGTTCAGGCCCTTCTTGACGAATCCGGAACCGACGAAAAGAAGCAGCCGGTCCTGCCCATCGAGGCCAAGCTCCGCCCGCACCCGGCAACGCACGGCCTGCCGGTCCGGCGGCGCCGCCCGGTCCCGCTCGATGCCGGGCGGCAGGGCATGAAAGCGATGTGCGGGCGTACCGTAGTGGCGCTGGAACACCGGCTTCTGCACATCGGAGATAGTCAGTATCTCGGTGCCGCTGTGCGGTTCGAACACGGCCTTCTCGGCGCGCAGGAACGAGCTGTACCTTGGCAACAGGCGGTAGAAGACATTCCGTTGCGTACGCGCCTTTTCCCGGTAACAGGAGTCGCCCGCGTAGTAGACATCAAGCCCGGGCATCTTGTTCATCCCCACCACCAGGTCGACCGGCCGGCGTTCGAGGTCTTCGCGCACGCGGCGGGCGAACTGCTCATATTGGCCGTGCCGGCTGAGTGATGTGGCGGGCAGGACGCAGAGTTCCATGCCCTCTGGCGGCTCCGCCAACCAGCGGATCGTGTAGATGCGCACGCTCATGCCGCGCGCCCGGCACTCGAGGCCCAGTTTCAGCAGGTCCCGCTGTATGCCGCCATATGGGAAATACTTAAATATGCAGAAGGCGATCTGCATCCATCCTCTCCAGCGCCGCCGCCCAGACCCTTTCCGGGTCAAGTTCACCATAACAGGGCGGTGTCACGGCCGCTTGCCGCCAACGGACCTCGGGCCCCCGGTAGCCGCAGACCCTGGAGCGGCAGGGGGAGCAGGCGAACTCAGACTGCAGGTTGCGGGCTCCGCTGCCCCGGCAGCCGGTCAATTCGCTCGATGTGCCGCCATACAGCACCACGGTCGGCACACCCACGGCACCGGCAAGATGGGCCAGGCCGGAATCGACACCCACCACCAGCCGGGCACGCCTCAATTCATTGATGAGTTCGCCAAGCTCCAGGCGCGGCAACAGGGCGGCCCCGCCCGCTCCGGCGATACGTTCAGCACGGCCGCGCTCTTCGCCGTTGCCCCAGGGCAATGCCACCTCCAACCCGGCCGCGCGCGCCAGGCGCGCCAGTTCAATCCACATGGTTTCCGGATACAGCTTGGTCGACCAGGTGGCGCCGTGCAGGAACACGCAGCGGAAAGCGCCCGGCGCCCGACCCGGGCCCGGGCCGATGCCGTCCCGCCCCAGCCCGAAGTCGACGTCGCTGGACGTATCGCACGCGTAATCCAGCGCTCCCGCGAAAAGCCGGCGTTGCCGGTCCACCGCATGGCCTTCTTTCGCCACCTCAACGCAGCGGTCATAGAATCGCGCGGCTATCGGTTCCCGTGCGGAATTCCGGCAGAACCCGACACGTTCCCCACACCGGGCGCCCTTCATCGCGAGCGCGCTCTTGACCAGGCCCTGGGAATCGATCGCCAATTCGTATCGCTCGCCGGACAGGTTCTCATGGAAGTCTTTCATTTCCCTCCGGGAGCGCCACAGGGCGCGGCGCCACCGTCGCCACGCAATGGGCAAAACCTTCTCCACTGCCGGATGGGCCGCCGGCACAGCCTGAAACGCCTCCTCCACGACCCAGTGGAAACGTACCCCCGCGCGGGCGGCATCGGTCACGGCCGGAAGGGCATGCACCACGTCTCCGAGCGACGACATTTTGACCAGCAGCACTTTCACGGCGTAAGCGCGGCGATGACCCGCTCCGGCGCAATGCCGCGCAGGCAATTGAGATGCACAAGCGGACACTCGCGCTGGAAACAGGGCCGGCAATCGAGATCGTCTTCGATCACCGTCGCCAGCGGGCTCAACGGTGGGGTAAACCCCGGCGAGGTCGAACCGAACACCGCAATCACCCTGCGGCCCAGCGCGCAGGCGATGTGCATCAATCCCGAATCGTTCGTGACCACGGCGTCGGCCAGGGACAGCAGGTCCACCGCGTCGAGCAGGCTCGTGCGCCCGGTGAGGTCCATCGCTCCCGGCGCCGCGGCCGCAATTTCTCCGGCAACTTTCGTATCCGCCGCCGAGCCCAGGAGCCACACCGCGTGACCCAGGCGCATCCGGTCCTTTGCCACAGCCGCGAATCGAGCGGCGGGCCATCGCTTGGCCTCCCCGTACTCGGCACCGGGGCAGAGGGCCAGGACCGGCCCGCCAAGCTTCAGGTCGAGTTCATCGTCCCGATCCAGCGATTCGCTTCGCAGCGGTTCCACGTTCTCGTCAACGTCTCCGTTTCGATCCGGATCATCGTCAAGGTCGAGACATTCGCCCAACGGTCGTTCCAACGCGCGGCTGCACACCGGGTCGAGGTCCAGCCGTTCGATCGCCGATCGTCGATTGTTCTCGTCCACCCTGAGTTGCGGGCGCGGCCAGCTTTCCGGCAGCGGCTCGCCCTCAGGCAGCGCCAGGGCCATGAAGCGGTCGATCATGCGGGGGTACCGGCCGGCGTCGAGCCGCCGGCGGTCGTTCAACACGCCGTAACGCGCTTCGCCATGCCAGCCTGTGCGCCGCCGGATTCCCGCCCACCAGGGAATCAGCGCCGACTTAAAGCTGTTGGGAAGTACGTAAGCCGTGTCGAAATCGAGCGCGCGCATCTTTCGGGCCAGACGCCGCCGGCGCGCAATTCCCAACTCGCCGTGGCCCACTGCAAGCTCGTGCACAGCGTCCACACCGGGCATTCGCTGCCCGAGCGGCGCCGTTGCGGGGGGCGCGAGCAGATGTATCCCGGCGGGCGGATGCCGCCCTTTCAACAGGCTGACCAGGGTGTGCGCCATCACCATGTCGCCGACCCATGCGGGAGCGACGATCAGCGCTTTCATCTCACCGGTAAACCCGGACGGCTCGGCGGACTCGGCCGACGATTCCGACAGCCTGTCGCTTACCGTCCCTGCCATGATTTCTCGCCCGCCGATGGGCCAGGCGCCCGGCCCGGCCCGGTTGCACTACCGTCTACACGGCAGTGTGCCATTCGGGAAAGGCGTTGCGCCGGCCCCGCACCTGGTCGAAATAGGCGCCCTGCAACTGCTCTGTGATGGGCCCGCGCTTGCCGCTGCCGATGCGGCGCCCGTCCAGCGACTGTATGGGCAGAACTTCCGCCGCCGTACCGGTGAAGAACGCCTCGTCGCAAATGTACACCTCGTCCCGGGTGATGCGCCGTTCAACGATGTTCAGGCCGAACTCGTCGGCGAGGTGGAACACCGTGTTGCGGGTGATGCCGTCCAGGCAGCTCGTCAATTCCGGCGTGTGGATGAGCCCGTCGCGCACGATGAAGATGTTCTCCCCGGAGCCTTCGGCAACATAGCCCTCGTTGTCGAGCATGAGCGCCTCGTCGCAGCCGGAATCCAGTGCCTCGTGCAGCGCCAGGATGGAGTTGGTGTAGTTGCCGTTCGACTTCGCCTTGCACATCGTGATGTTGACGTGATGGCGCGTATAGGAAGACGTGCGCACGGTGATGCCCTTCACCCTCGCATCCTCGTCCATGTAGTTCGGCCAGGGCCAGGCGGCCACGATCAGGTTCACCGTCAGGCCCTGGGCACGCAGCCCCATGGCTTCCGAGCCCAGGAATACGAGCGGCCGCAGGTATCCCTCGGCCAGTTCGTTGGCGCGAAACGTCTCGATCTGGGCTTCGTTGACCTCATCGCGCGTGTAGGGAATCTCGATGCCCAGGATGTGCGCCGAATCGAAGAGCCGCTCGGTGTGCTCGTTCAGCCGGAAGATGCACGGCCCCTTGGGCGTGTCGTAGCAGCGCACGCCCTCGAACACCCCAAGGCCGTAATGCAGCGTATGCGTCAGCACATGCACCTGGGCCTCACGCCAGGGCTTCAGGGTTCCGTTCTGCCAGATATAGCCGTCTCGGTCGGCGAAGGTCGGTTCGGACATGTGCGCTCTACTTCCGGTTGCAGCCGGGCATTCTACCGCGCATGAGGCAAAGCACTAACCAGCGGACGCGGTTCTTCGAAGAGCCGCTCCCAGGTTTCGCAGACCACTTCCCGATGCACGGTCAGGGCCGCGTCGGTCTGTGCCGACTCGGACAGGTCCAGTGAGCGGCGGTGCACTTCGCCGCGTAGCGCCAGGTAGGCCAGCACCAAACGTTCCGACTCTTCCTGTGCCAGTACTCCGGCAACGCCGGCCTCCTCGAGTATGCGCACATTGTCGGACCAGGTGGCCAGGTGCGGGTGTTCGTGGGCATGGGCGAGCACCAGGTATTGCGCCATGAACTCCACGTCCACTATGCCGCCGGTACCCCGTTTCAGGTCGAGGCCGGAGCCGTGGTGGGCTTCGATGCGCTTGCGCATCTTGAGCACCTCGGCGCGCAAGGGTCCGATCGGCCTTTCCCGGCAGAGCAGGTCGCGGCGCGCTTTTTCGAACGAATCCATCAGCTCCGGGTCGCCCGCCACCGCCCGTGACCGGACCAGCGCCTGGTGCTCCCACACCCAGGCCTTCTCGTTCTGGTAGTTCAGGAAAGCCTGCAGGCTGGATACCAGGGGGCCGGCATTGCCGGAGGGGCGCAGGCGCATGTCGATCTCGTAGAGGGGCCCCGCGTAGGTGCGTACCGTAAGCAGATGCATCAGCTTCCGCACCAGGCGGTGCATGAACTGGGAGGCCGAGATCGGCAGATCATGCATGAACACGAGATCGAGATCGGAATCCGGCCCCAGTTCCAGGCCGCCGAGCTTGCCGTAACCCACGGCGATGAACGGCCGCCGCCCCGACTGATCCGCTTCCGGCACGCACTGGTTCCAGGCCATGCGGATAGCGTGCTCCAGCACCGCCTCTGCGAGCCAGCTCAGGTAGTCGCTGACATGCATGATGGGCAGCAGCCCCCGGGTCTCCGCCACCGCCACACGGAAGACGCGCTGTTCCTTGAAGGCACGCAACTCGTCCACGCGGCCTTCTTCGTCTTCGGCGGCGGCCAGCGCCGTTCCCAGTTCCTCGACCAGCGAATCCCGGCCCGAGAGCAGGTCCCAGGCGTGCCTGTCCAGCAGCACCTCCATGAATATGGGCTGGGAGGCGAGCTGTTCTGCCACCCACCGGCTCTGCCCGGCGAGGCGCACGAAGATCTGCAGCGCCTGGGGGTTTTCCCGCAGCAGCGCCAGGTAGGTGGAGCGCCGCAGCAGCGCCTTGAGGATCGGCACGAGCCTTTCCACATCCCGATCCGGATGGGGCTGACGGCAGGCGATCTGCAGAACCTCGGGCATGAGCGCATCGAGCCGTTTGCGGCCGTCCTCGCTGACCGAGGACCGGTCGCGCGCGCCGGCCAGATCCGCCAGCAGGGCGACGACATTGCGCGTATCGTGGAAACCCGCCTCCCCGAGTTGTGCCCGGTCTTCCCGCGCCGCCCACAGGCCGCCTTCCGTGCGCGGCGCCTCGGCGCCCACCACCCGGTCGAAGATGCGCTCTACGTTGTCGCGGTGCCGAGCGAGGGAGGAAAGAAAACCCGTATAAGAGTCGAACCCCATGGCGCAGGCCAGCCGCATACGGCTGCTTTCGGACACCGGTAACTGCTGCGTCTGCCGGTCGGCCTCCGCCTGGATGCAATGCTCCGTGTCGCGCAGGAAGCGGTAGGCATCGCCGAGTTCCGCGCAGGTTTCGGCATCGAAATGCTCGGCCCGCCGCAACTCGGTGAGCGTTTCCAGGAAGCCGCGCTTCTGCATGCCGGCGTGGCGGCCGCCCAGGATGAGTTGCTGTACCTGCACCGCAAACTCCGCGTAGCGGATGCCGCCCGGGCCGAGCTTCACGTCGTGGGGCTTGTGCCGTTCGGCGGCCAGGCGCGCCTTCATCTCGCGCATCGACTCCAGGGAGCCGAAATCCAGATAGCGGCGAAACACAAAGGGTTTGAGCGATGCCAGCAGTTCCTCGCCCCGCCCGATGTCCCCCGCGCAGGTGCGCGCCTTGATGAGCGCGTAGCGCTCCCAACTGCGGCCCTTGGTCTCGAAGTACTGCTGCATGGCCCCGAAGTGCATCACCAGCGGGCCGCTCGCTCCGTAGGGCCGAAGGCGCATGTCGACGCGGAACACGAAGCCGTCGACGGTAACGGGGTGCAGCAGGTCGATGAGGCCCTGCCCCACCCGGGTGAAGAATTGCTGGTTGTTGAGCCCCGACGGCGTCCGCCCCTCTTCCGGATAGGCGAAGATCAGGTCGATGTCGGAGGAGAGGTTGAGTTCCCGCCCGCCCAGCTTGCCGAGACCGAAGACGGCCAGGTGCTGCAGTTCACCGGACTCTTTGCCGCGTGGTT
>CAZWZH010000130.1:0-36396 GCA_964638775.1 uncultured Pseudomonadales bacterium | reverse complement strand
TCATCGAGGGCATCGGCCAGGTATTGGCCCAGGGCATCCACATCGCCCAACTGCTCCGGGTCGGTCATGATCCCCAGGTCCAGGTGCTCGCAGTAGCGGCGCAGGGTGATGTTCAGGAATCGCCCGCTTCCCAGGATGGGTGTGGGGTAGTTGGTCAACATGCGGGCACCGGCCAGATGGACCGGTTCGGCGGGCCCCGGCACGTTGGACAGCGTGATGTTGCCGGCGATCACCGCCTGCCCCCCGGCGGTGCGCCTGGCGTAATCGGCGTAGCGCTTCCTGGCGCCGAAGGGGGAATCGAATTCGCTGATCAGTTGCTCCGTGAGCCTGGCGCGCTCCACCTCGATGGCCGTGGAGCGCTGGATTGCCTTGAAGCGCTCGACGGGGTCCGCCAGTTCCACATGGATGCTTGGGTTGAGCGTGATGATGCGATTGCCGAAAAGCCCGTGTTCCGGCTTGCGATAGCTGCGCGCCGCCACGGCGACCAACGGTTGGTCCGGCAGGTCGTCCACCTCGATGAGGTATCGGCGCAAGGCACCGGCCGCGACTGCCAGAAACGCATCGTTGACGCTTCCACCGAGCCGTTTGCCGGCGGCGCGCAGCCTGTCGAGCGGCAGGCTGAGCGGCAGGTAGCGTCGTTGCTGACCGGTCTTTTACGCCAGCTTCAGCTCGGGGGTCGGCGCCCGCCTGTTGGCCGGGTCGGCGCGGAAGGCGCGATAGGCGGCCCGCGCGGCGTTGCGTTGTGCCGACTTCGCCTGCTTCAGCCTGGCTTCCCGCCGGAAGCGCGTGGCGGAGCGTGCCATCCACAGCGCGGCCGGCGGGGCTTTTTCGTCGGCAGTGCGCGGGGGCACGTCGTAGACGGGCTCGGGCGTCGGGTCGGTCAACAAACCCACAATGTTCTGAAACCCCACCCCGTCGGCGACGCAGTGGTGCACTTTCAGGTACATCGCACCGACGCTTTCGAGTCCCGTGGGTGCGCCGGATTCGTCGGCCCCATGGGACAACCTGTCGAAAACGTACACCATGAATGGCGGTCTTGTCAGGTCGATGCGCTCCACGACCTTGGCTTCGATGAAGGCGCGAACCTCTGCCGGCGACATCGGAGCATCCGTCGGCACCCGTTGAACGTGGTAGGAGAGATCGCATCCGGCCAGGTCCAGCCACACATCCGCGTCGTAACCGAAGGGCGCTTGCCGGCGCCGGCACGACAGCGGGGTGGCCGGCAGCCGCCTGGCGAAATGCGCGGCCACGGCGTCGAAGAAGCTGCCGTCGAGGCCGGAGCAGTCGTAGTGTTGCAGGGCTCCGATATGCTGGGGCGTGTTCTCCGTTTCGAGACGGATCATGTAGTCGTCGTCGGGCCGCAGTCTGCGCAATTTGACCTCCTGCCTGGTTCGATCCGCAGAGATTGTATTTGCATGAAGGGACGATCGCTTGTCCCGCATCGCCTATTGAGCGCGAAGGGGGGCCTGGTCGCTGCCGACATCGGGGCGTGGCCCTTCGAAATCCGTGGCGACGTAGCGAGCGCCCCGCATGAGGCAGAGCCCCGCGATCATCGTGATCGCGGCGGACCCGGTCAACGCCTGTCGCAGCGACTCCACCCCGAAGCGGGGTTCGAGCAGATCGCTCAGAAAACCCACGAATACGGGTCCCAAGCCCAGACCGATGACATTCGTGGCCAGCCCCACCACTGCGGTGGCCGTCGCGATGCGGCCCAGGCCGGCGATGCCGTAGGTTGCCGCATAAGTCGCCGGATTGTTGATGCACATCATCGTCACCATCAGGAAATAGGACGCCGCGAACAGCAGCGTGTCGTTCGTCTGGAAGGCGACGATTCGAATGGGCGCGTTGATCACGAAGCAGATTGCGGGCAGCAGCAGCAACCATTTCACGTGCCGCCGCGCCAGCTTGTCGACGAGGAATCCGGCGACGATGGTGCCCGCGACCGAACCTGCGAGTACGGCCGAGCCGTAGATGGTGCCTGCCGAACTCTCGTCCAGACCGTGGCTGCGGATCAGGAAGGGAACCGTGAACGAGGAAGCTCCCAGATCGATGATCGAGTAGATGGACATGCTTACCAGCATCGCGACGAAAGACTTCTTCCCGAAGAGGGTGCGGATGGCCGCCCGGCCCTCCGTGTCGAACAGCTCGCGAACCGCCGGTACGCGCGTCGAGCGCCGCGGCTCGTCGAGTGTCCACAACACCAGGCCGGAAGCCAGGATTCCAGCGATCCCGAAACTGGCGAAGGCCCATCGCCAGCCGAGTTGCGCGACCAGGAAGCCTCCGAAGCTGAGGCCGATGAATGCCCCGACGACAACGCAGAAATTCAGGACCGTAGCCGCCCGGCCCCGCTTGTCGGGGGGGCAATAGTCGGCGACCAGCGAATGAACCGGGGGATGTGCGCCGGCTTCTCCGATTCCCACGCCAACGCGGGCGATAAACAACTGAACGAAATTCCAGGCAATCCCGCTCAGCAGAGTCATGACGCTCCACATGGAGAGCGCCAGGGTGATGATGCGGGGACGATGCCCGATATCCGCCCATCGCGCGATCGGAAGGGCGAACGCCGCGTAGAAGACCGCGAAGGCCGGACCCAGCAGCAGCCCCATTTCCAGATCCGAGAGCAGGAAGTCGTGCCGGATCGCCTCGATCGCGACGGTGATGAGCATGCGATCCGCCCACGCAAAAATGAGGACGAGTCCCAGCACCAGGATGCCGACGGGACGGAGGCCGGTTTCGGGAAGCGTTGGGTCGGCTGGAACCCCCTTCGTCACCTCGGAATCGTCTCAACAAACCCGGACGCTACGCGGGGAAAAACTGGCGCCAGGCCTTGACGCCGGTAATCCCCAGCCAGCGGAGGGGCTCCGGCTCCCAGAGCGGCGGCAATTCGTTCACGACCCAGGGCTCGTGGACGCGAACCGTATCCAGGCCGAGCACGAGGTCGGCAAGGGTCTCGCCAGCCATGCAGGACGGCGCGACGCCGGCCGACGCGTGACCGCCGGCCCAGCCGAATCGCCGCTTCCCGTCGAGAAAGACGAACGGTTTCTCGTTGCGGGGGAGGGCCATGGCCCCGCCCCACGCATGGGTGACGGGAACACCGCGCAGCGCGGGGAAAGACCTGAACAGCAACTCCCGCATCCATTTCGTTTCTCTTGTGCCGAGCCCAAAATTCTTGCGAATGCGGCTGCCGAAGTAATAGCTGCCGCGAGCACCGAACGCGATGCGCCCGTCGGCGGTCAGGTGGCCATAGCCGTCGCCCGACATGGCAAAGCAACGCCGCCTTGATCCACCCATCGTCTCCTTGAGCGTGTCGTTCAGAGGCGCCGTGACGAGCATCCTCGAATGGATCGGAGCCAGTTGGCGCTCGAATCCCGCCAGCTTCGTCACATAGGCCTCCGCGGCCACCAGCACCGTATCCGCACGCGCCACGCCCCGGTCGGTGACCACACGCCCCTGCTCGAGCCTGACGGCCGCCGAACGTTCAAAAAGCTTCACCCCGCTTGCGCGTACCGCCCCGGCAAGGCCGCGCGCCAGCCGCGCCGGCTGAACGGCGGCATTGTGCGGGGTGAACAGGCTCGCAATGGCGCCTTCCGTCGCGACCATTTCGCGTGTGGCCGCCTGGTCCAGATACTCATAGTCGGGCGCGGGGAAACCGTACTTTGCCAGGACGTGGGCAGCCTTGGACAACTGCTGCGCCTCCTGCTCATTGGCGGCGGTCATGATCAGGCCGTTGTGGGCGAAGTGGCAGTCGATCCCTTCGGCCGCGCAGATTTCGCCGATGCGTGGCACCGTATCGATCAGGCGGCGCTGCAGGTTCACGGCCGCCTCCCGGGTCTCCGGATCCCTCAGCCATGGGAAGATCGAGTCCCACCAGGACGAACAGGCGCCTCCGTTTCGGCCCGCCGCGCCGAATCCGGCAATTTCCTTTTCCAGAACGACGACGTCCAGATCGGGGGCGTTCCGCTTCAGGAAGTAGGCGGTCCAGAGCCCCGTGAACCCCGCCCCCACGATGACGACGTCGCAATGCAGTTCTTCCTCCAGCGACGGCAGCGGCTCCAGGCTTTCCTCGATCGAGTCCAGCCAGAAGCTCTGGCTGCGGTAGAACCGTGCGAGATCCGATTCCGTTAGGCGGTCGATTGCTTCGGACATGGCTCCAAGACCTCTTGCTCCCTCTGCGACAACCTGTCCTGATGGCTGCCAGCCTTGCCCATTCTAATTGTCTTGCATATTACACTTATATCAATAGGTTAATGCGGTCATTTTGAGGCCGCTCCCGACACACTCTTTGCTGAGGGACGCTCGGTGTCTTTATTCAAGATCCCCCGGAAGGATCTGACAAATGTGAGCAGGTCCGCAGAATTGAACTGATCGTTCCTACAGGTTCGGATTTTTCGAGCGGTGCAGCCAACCTATACTGTCGGTCTACCCATCAGCCTCCTGGACGCTCCGCCATGAAAAAGCCGATCTGTGTACTCGCCCTGTCCTGGTTTTCGGTCTGCGCCAGCGCCGATGACGTCATGGCAGACCCGGAAGCCTGGTACCGAGGCGCCTATGCCCCGCTTTGGGCCGAAGATCCCGAGGGCAATGCCGGGAAAATGCTCGAGTTCTACGCCGAGGTGGTCGAGACCCACACCGCGGACGGCCAGATCACCCGTACCGACAGGGGCACCTGGCTACGGGAGCCGATGCGGGAATGGCTGGCGGAAGGCTGGTTGACGTCCGAGCTGCAGGGCTTGCAGGTCGATCGGATCAACGAAACGACGACCAGCTTCAAGGCAAGCTGGCTGGACCGGTACGAGGAGTCGTATGAAGAACTTTCCTGCGGCTGGTATCTCGCCGATCTGGTGGACGGTGGTTGGAAGTTCACTGCCTACGCGGATATCGATTGCGGCGCCCATGGCTTCCGGGCAGGACCCGACTCTTGAAGAAAAGCGATCGCAGCCTGGGGATGCATCGCGACATCTCCCGCCGGGACTTCATCCAGAAGACCGGGATGGCGGCCCTGGGCACGGCAATCGCTGCAAACGCCCGCGCCGGCAGCGGCGCCGGTGCAGTCCGGGAGATCTATCCACCCACGAGAACCGGCATGCGCGGTTCACACCCCGGCTCGTTCGAAGCCGCCCACGCGCTGCGCGACGGCGCCCGGTTTGCCCCGGCTCAGGACCTTGAGGAAGCGTACGACCTGATCGTTGTCGGTGCCGGAATCTCGGGACTCGCCGCCGCGTACTACTACCGGCAGCACTTCGGCGAGCAGGCTCGAATTCTCATCCTGGAAAACCACGATGATTTCGGCGGTCATGCGCGCCGCAACGAGTTCCACCAGGGCGGGCCCATGCGTCTCGCCCTGGGTGGCACGCAGAACCTCGAACACTGGCAGTTCAGCAGCACCGTTCGGGCGCTCATGGCCGATCTCGGCATCGAGCAGAGGGCGTTGCGCAGGCGGCTCGAGTTCGACTACGGGATGTCCGCGCGCAACGGCCCGGCCATCTGGTTCGACGAGGATACCTACGGGGTGAACAGGTTGGTCACCGGCTACACCCTGGAGTGGTGGAAACCGGGAGTGTCGCTTGCCTGTATCGATGAATTCCCCTTGAGCGAGGTGGCTCGCGAACAGTTGAAGAGCCTCTACCGGACGCGCTCGAACGTGCTGGCCGGCAAGTCCGAGGCTGAGGTGGAAGCGTTGCTCACCAGCATCAGCTACCCGGATTTCATGCGCCGCTACGCCGGGCTCGGCGACGAAGCCCTGCAGATTTTCCAGACCAGCCAGCATGCTTCCTGGGCTGTGGAACTCCGCGCCCTGTCCGCGGAGGAAGGCTTCTACAGCGGGCTGCCCGGATTGCATCTCGTGGGCTGGGAGGACGACATCGAATCGTTCGACTACCCGGTCGCCATGTTTCCGGACGGCAATGCCAGCGTCGCGCGCCTGCTGGTGCACAGGCTGATTCCAGCGGTTGCCCCGGGTACCGACGTGAACAACGTCGCGATGGCGAAATTCGACTACTCCATGCTGGACACCGCGTCGTCCCGGGTTCGGCTGCGCCTCGACGCCACCGTGGTGAACGCGGAGAACACAGGCTCCGGGGTTCGGGTGACCTACCTGAGCCGCGGCGTGCCGGTGCGGGTTTCCGCGCGTCACTGCGTGATGGCCTGCTACCACTCGATGCTGCCCTACCTGTGCCCGACGCTCCCCGACGCGCAGAGGGAAGCGCAGCGATACCAGGTCAAGATTCCCCTCGTACACACCAATGTACTGATTCGCTCCAGCGGCGCGATGGACAGGCTTGGCATCGATTCGGTGCGCTGCCCCGGCCGCATGCACCGGGCCATGTGCCTGTTCAAGGGCATCAGCACGGGTGGCTACGAGCACCGGATGGGCGACACCGGCCCTGTGCCTCTCGGATTCTGGGGCACGCTGTCACCGCCACCCGAGGCGCGTACGCTTAAGGAGCAGTTGCGCGCCTCGCGGGAAAAAATGCTCACGCTCGTGTTTGAAGACTATGAAAGGGAAGTGCGTACGGTGCTCGACGGCATGCTCGGGCCGGCGGGGTTCGACGTGCACAACGACATCCTGGCCATCACTGTAAACCGCTGGCCGCATGGCTACGCCTACGAATACATGCAATTGTGGGATGAGAAATTCCCGGATGGCCAGGCGCCACACCAGCTCGCCAGCCGGCCCCATGGCCAGATCGTGTTCGCCAATTCCGATGCCGGCGCTTCCGCCTACACACACACCGCCATCGACGAGGCTTACCGCGCCGTCAGTGAATTGGGCTGAGCACCGGGGCATGGGAAACGGCCCCGAGGCTCATTGCCATGCCGTAGACGGTTTTGGGTTTTCCGGTTTGGTCCGGTTTCTCCTCCGCGGGCCTGCCGGACTTCCACTACCTGTTGAAGTAATCCTGCAGGTGAAGCCAGCGACTGGCGGCGGTGACGCCGATCCAGCGTAGCGGTTCCGGCTCCCAATGCCGAGGAAACCCGTCGCGCACCCAGGGGTAGGAGGTCCGTTCACTCTTCCTGCCCGCGATCAGGTCCGCAAGGGTGGCACCCATGAGGAAGGAAGGCGCGAGCCCCGATCCCGAAAATCCGCCGATCCACGCCAGTGTCTTCTGCGCGTTGAGAAACACCGTCGGCGCCCTGTCCCGTGAGAACCCCATCGCGCCGCCCCACCGGTGCGTGATCGGCACGTCGCGCAGCTTCGGGAAACTGTCGAGCAGGCGGCCGTGGACGAACTGCGACCTGAACTCCGCGCCTTTCTTGAGACGGCTGCCGAAATAGTAGGCATCGCCCGCGCCGATCACGATGCGCCCGTCGGCCGTGGGCTGCCCGTAGAGCGGCAGCGGGCTCAACACCGAAAAGTACGGCCGGCTCGGCGGTGTGATTCCGGTTCTTTCGAGCATCTCGCTGCCGAGCGGGGCCGTCGCGACCATTTGACCGTGAATGGGGGCTACCAGCCGTTTGAATCCCTTGATGCTCTGCAGGTAGGCTTCGGCCGCGAGGACCACCGTTTGCGCCCGAACGGAACCACCGTCCGTCGATACCGAGCCGTTTGCCGTGGTACGCACCCTGGTGCGCTCGAACAGCCGCACGCCCTTGCGCCGTACCGCCTGTGCGAGGCCGCGGGCGAGGCGGGCCGGATGGATGGCGGCAAAGTGGGGCGAGAAAACGCACGAACGCACGCCGTCGATGGCCACGTGCCCTGTGGTTTCCCTGGCGTCAAGCAGTTCGTAATCCGGTGGGCCGAACCCCAGTGCTCCGTACCCTTTGACCATACTTTGCACCACCGCCTCTTCCTTGGCGGTGGTGGCCACCATGTAGTTGCCTTCCCGGGCGTAGTGACAATCGATCCCTTCGGCCTCGCAGATCTCGCCGATCCGATAGACGGCCCGGATCATGTCTTTCTTCACGGCAACCGCCGCATCACGCGTTGCGGGGTTGGCTACCCATTGCTCGAATCCGTTGTAAATGCCACCGAGCGCGCCGCCGTTGCGTCCGGAGGCGCCATAGCCCGCCGTTTCGGCCTCGAGCATGACGATATCGATATCGGGGGCCGCGCGCTTGAGGTGATAGGTGGTCCACAAGCCGCCGAACCCCGCGCCGACGATGACGACGTCGCAGGTAATGTCACCGTCAAGGCCGGGCAGCGGCTCAAGCGACTCGGGAATCGAGTCCAACCAGTAGCTTTCCCGGCGGTAGGCGTTTTCGAGATCCGATTCCGTTGAGCGGGATACAATCATCTTGAGAGGTCACAAAGCAGCGATGCAAGCTTAAACCAACTGCTTGGCACTTTGGGCGGAATGAAGGCTACCGGATCGAAACGATCGCAAGAACAACGATTGGTGAAAAGTCGCGAACGAAAAACCGAAGCCGCCATCGAAGGGATTGGAGACTCTGGCGTCCGCGGCGCCCGAATGTGCACGACGAGCAACCATCGTGGGTGATGCAGGGCACGGCAGGCAGCCAACGATCGTGGGGGCGGCCCTGAGCGACTACCCGAAGGCGCCTCATCTTTCCGAGCGCCAGCACCACGCCCAGGCGCTCTCGCGTGCGTTGGACGACGCGGGGCTCAGCATCAACGACATCGACGGCTACATGAGCGCGAGCATGGGTGGCGAGAGCGCCATCTCGATGGCGGAGTATTTCCGCATCGACCACAAGGTGATCGGGGGCGTGGGCCTAGGGGGCGCCATCTTCGAGTGGATGGTGCAGCAGGCCGGCGCGCAGATTCTCGCGGGGCAATGCGAGACCGTGGCCATCACCTACGGGTCCGACCTGCTTTCGCGTTCCGGCCGCACCCTGGGTACGGCAGGTTTCTACCGTGAGGGCGATACCATCACGGACTCGGTTCAGTTCGAAGCTCCCTATGGCAGCACCATCGTCGGCGCCTATGCCATGGCGGCGCGCCGGCACATGCACGAATACGGCACCACCTCGGAGCAGCTCGCAGAGATTGCCGTCACCTGCCGGGAGCATGCGGGGCTGAATCCGCACGCTCTGTACCGCGCGCCGATTACCGTGGACGACGTTCTGAACTCGCGGATGATCGCCGATCCGCTGCACATGCTCGACTGCTGCGTCATCTCGGACGGCGGCGGCTGTGTCATCCTGACGACCGCCGAGCGCGCTCAGGACCTGAAAGCGACACCGGTTTACGTGCTGGCGGCCGAAGGGACCCAGACGCACTGGAATATCAGCGAGATGCCCGATTTCACCGTGGCGCCGTCGGCGGTCGCCGGTCCCCGGGCGTTCCGGGCCGCCGGTCTGAAGCCCGCGGATATCGACACCGTTCAGCTCTATGACAGCTTCACCATAACGGCGCTACTCATGCTCGAAGGCCTCGGATTCTGCGAGAAGGGGGAGGGCGGCCAGCTTGCGGCAAGCGGTGAGCTCAAGCTGGGCGGCCGGCTGCCGATGAATACTGACGGTGGCGGCCTGTCGGCCTGCCATTCGGGCATGCGCGGCATGCACATTCTCGTGGAAGCGGTCCGACAGTTGCGCAACGAGAAGGGCGACGCCCAGGTGCCGGATTGCAGATTGGCGCTCGTATGCGGTTCGGGAGGATTTCTGTCGGGACATGCGGTGGTCATCCTGGGAACGGAGCAGCCGCCGTGAGTGGCGGGTTGAAACTACCGGACGATCTTTCCGCATTGCCCGTGCCCGATCTGGAGGGCGAGTGGAAACCGTTCTGGGATGCCACGGCCCGTGGCGAACTGTTGATCCAGGAATGCGAATCCTGCCACAGGCGGCAGTTCTACCCCCGGGCGATCTGCACGCACTGTGGGGGAGAGCCCGGGTGGCTCATCGCATCGGGCTACGGCACTGTCTACACGTTCAGCGTTGTGCGTCAGAATCTGGTGCCGCCGTTCGGGAAGATGCTGCCGTACGTTCTGGCGATGATTGACCTTGAGGAGGGCGTGCGAATGATGACGAACATCACGGATTGCGCTCTTGACGATGTGGTGATCGGCCTGCCGGTGGAGGTCCACATGATTGAGGCAACGACAGGATTCTGGGTTCCGTACTGGCGCCCGCGGTCCCACGGCGGACGCCCGCGCTCCGGACGCGGAGCGGATTGAGGTGTCCGCGGTCGGATTCTGGCATTGGGCGGCGCGCGAACCTGACCGGCTCGCCCTGGTCGATCCTGCTGAACGCCGGGCGCCGTTTGGTGCGCTGCATTCTTCGTGCAACCGGGTGGCCAACGGGCTACGGGCAATGGGCCTCAAGCGGGGCGACGGGATCGCGGTGATTCTGCCCAACTGCGTGGAGTTCTACGAGGTCTTCCTGGCGGCCTTGCAGACGGGCCTGTACTTCACGCCCATCAATCACTTTCTGACGGCGCGGGAAGGTGCCTACGTGCTGGCCGATAGCGAAGCCAAGGTGCTGGTCAGCCACTCGCGTCATGCGCAAACGACGCTGGGCGTGCTTGCCGAGTCGGGGTTCGCGGCCGACCGCTGCCTGGCGGTGGGGGAGATTGACGGGCTGAGACCTTATGCCGGGTTCAAGGCGCAACACTCGCCGGCACCGCCCGCCGACCGCAGTGCGGGCGCCAGCATGGTCTACACGTCGGGTACCACCGGCAAGCCCAAGGGCGTCCGTTCGCCCCTGCCGGCCGGTCCACCCGAAGGCCCGACCGCAATACGCGGGGCGATGGGCGAGATGATCGGCTGGAAACCCGGTGACGGCGTGTATCTTCTGAACGGCCCGTTGCATCATTCGGCGCCCATCGCCTTCAGCACCCTGGCCCTGCATCTCGGCCACACCGTGGTTATGACCGACAAATGGGACGCGGAGCGGGTGCTGGCGCTCATCGACACCTACCGGGTGACCAACACGCAGATGGTTCCGATTCATTTCCACCGGCTGGTCAAGCTGCCCGAGACGGTGAAAAAACGCCACGACGTGTCATCGGTGTGCTCGATTCTGCACTCCGCCGCGCCTTGCCCGGTACCCGTGAAGCGGGAGGTGATCGAATGGTTCGGGCCCGTGGTGTACGAGTACTACGGAGGCACCGAAGGGGGCGTCACCCACTGCGATTCACAAGAGTGGCTGAGCAAGCCCGGCACGGTGGGGAAGCCGTGGCCCGGCGTGGAAATCAGGATCTTCGACGAGGACATGAAACCGCTGCCCGCAAACGAAGTCGGCGCCGTGTACTTCAGGACACCCAACGGGCCCCCGGAGTATTTCAAGGACCCGGCAAAGTCCGAATCCGCCCGGCACGGCGACTTTTTCACCCTCGGCGAGATGGGGTATCTGGACCAGGACGGTTGGCTCTTCCTCGTGGACCGCAAATCGGACATGCTGGTCTCGGGCGGGGTCAACATCTACCCGGCGGAGATCGAGGCGGTGCTGCTGCAACATCCGAAGATTCGGGACGCCGCGGTATTCGGCGTTCCGAACGAGGAGTGGGGCGAGGAAGTGAAAGCCGTCCTGGAGCCGGTTGCCGCGGCAGAGGCCGGTGAGTCTCTTGCCGGGGAGGTGCTTGATTTCTGCCGCGACAGGCTCGCCCGCTACAAGCTGCCGCGTTCCATCGAGTTCATCGACGAGTTGCCCAGGGGCCCGAACGGCAAGCTGTACAAGCGCCAGTTGCGGGAACCCTACTGGCAACGCCGCGAGAAAAGGATATAGGGAGAAACCGGAGTGCCGTTCGACGTTGCACGGGCCATGGCCGCCAAACTGCCCAGCGTTGCGTATAGCTGGGAGCAGGATGACATCATTCTGTATCACCTGGGCGTTGGGGCCGGCGCCCGGTGGACGGATCCCGCCGAACTGCAATACACCTTTGAGAAGGATCTCAAGGTTCTGCCGACCTTCGCGGTGATACCCGTGTTCGCCACGGCCGGGGGCGCCCTGCAGGCGCCGGGGATCGATGTCAAGCCGCTCTCGATCGTGCATGGCGAGCATGAGATCGCCCTGAACGGCCCCATTCCGAAGGCAGCGTCGGTGCGCTCCGACTGCCGGATATCCGGCATTTACGATCGGGGCTCCGGCGCGGTCATCGAGATTGAAGTGGCGACGCACGACGCCGACTCCAACAGTCTTCTGTTCACCAACACCTGGTCGCTGTTCGTTCGCGGGGAGGGCGGGTTCGGCGGCGAGGCTGGGCCCACAAACGAGGTCGTTCTGCCGGATCGCGCACCCGATCGCACCGCCGAGTTGCCCGTGCTTCCCCAGCAAGCGCAGATCTATCGCTTGTCCGGTGACAGGAATCCCTACCACATCGATCCAGAAACGGCTTCCCGGGCCGGTTTCGAGCAGCCGATTCTCCATGGTCTATGCTCCTTCGGGATGATCTGCAAGGCGGTGGTCGATGAAATGCTCGAAGGCGACGTGACACGGGTTGCCAGATATCGGGGCCGGTTCGCGAAGCCGGTGTTCCCCGGCGAGACCATCGACGTATCGTTCTGGCGCGACGGCAAGAGAATTCTGATCGGCTCCGCGACCCGGGAACGAAGCACGCCGGTGCTCACCAACGCATGGCTGGAGATTGCCGGCTGAAGGTCGGCTACGGGAATTCACACGGGAGGCTTGAACATTGAATACGCTGGAAGGAAAAGTCGCCATCGTCACGGGTTCCGGGCGCGGGCTCGGGCGGGCACACGCAAAGGCCCTGGCGGCCGCGGGCGCCGCGGTGGTGGTCAACGACCCCGGGGTGACGGTGAACGGTCGGGGCCGTGAAGAGCGCCCGGCGGACGATGTGGTGGCACAGATTCGGGCGGACGGCGGACAGGCGGTGGCCAACCACGCCAGCGTGTCCGACTGGGCCGGGGCCGAGGGGCTCATCGACACGGCCGTGGCCGCATTCGGCAAGCTGGACATTCTGGTGAACAATGCAGGAATCCTGCGCGACCGCATGTCGTTCAACATGACGGAGGACGAATGGGATGCCGTGATCGATGTCCACCTCAAGGGCCATTTCGCGACCTCGCGATTCGCCGCGACCCACTGGCGTGCCCGGGCCAAGCAGGGTGGGGCCGTCAGTGGCCGCATCATCAACACCACGTCCGAAGCGGGCCTGTACGGGCACATGGGGCAGGTGAACTACGGGGCCGCGAAGGCCGGCATCATCGGCATGACGTTCGTGATGACACAGGAACTCGCCCGCATTGGCGTAACCGTCAATGCAGTCTCTCCCCGGGCCATCACGCGCATGACGGGCGAAGACCCGGAAGACCCCGAGCGATTGGCCATGACGGGGCTGCCGGAGCACGTCTCGCCGCTGGTGGTCTACCTGGCCAGCGACGCTGCGGCGCACATCACCGGGCAGGTCTTCGTGAACTACGCCGGCACCCTCAAGCTGGTGAAGGGTTTCCCAGCGGTTGCCGAGCAGCACGTGGACGGGGCATTCACACGGGACAGCATCGCCGTGGCCGTGGAGGCGCTGTTTGAGAACGAGAGTTCGCGGCTGGAGGCGTTTGTGCCGTAACCGGCCTGGACGGACGATCGCCTGCCTGGGGACGTTTGAGGATTGTTGACGACAGCAGTTGCATTGATGAGTACGGCGCCTGCAAAGCGGCTACCCTGTAGCTGAACTGAGGACGACGGGAAGAAGTGGCGCGCGGGATCTGCTACGACATCGGCATCGACATTGGCGGCACCTTCACCGACCTGGTGTGCCGTCGCCGCGGTGAGCCGATGCTGACCGCCAAGATCGTGAGCACGCGCAGGCACCCCGACGAGGCGGTGATGCAGGCAGTCAGGTTCATGGTGGAGAACTGGAATATCGCGCCGGAGGAGGTCGGCCGCTTCCTGCACGGCACCACCGTGGCGACCAACGCCGTGCTCGAGCGCAATGGGGCCCGGCTCGGCCTGCTCACCACCGCCGGCTTCAAGGACGTGCTGGAGATCGGGCGGCAGATGCGCCGGGAACTCTACGGCATCATCCTCAAGCCGCAGACGCCGGTCTTCCTGGCGCCGGGGAAGTACCGCAGGGAGATTCCCGAACGCATCGGCTCCAAGGGGGAGGAGGTGACGCGGCTGGACGAGGAAGCGGTGCGCTCGGCGGTGCACGACCTCGTCGAGGCGGGTGCTCAGGCGATCGCCGTCTGCTACCTCTTCTCATTTCAGAATCCGGAACACGAGCTGCGCACGCGCGAGATCATCGCGGAGACATTCCCCGGCCTGACGGTCTCGTTGTCCTGCGAAGTCGACCCGGCGTTTCGCGAGTACGAGCGCACCGTCGTTACCGCTTTCGATGCCTACATGAAGCCGACGATCGACCGCTACATGGGGCGGATCGAGGGCGGTCTCGGCAAGGCCGGCATCGGCGCGCCGCTGCAGGTCATGCAGTCGCGCGGGGGCCTGGCCATCTCCTCGGTCGCGCGCCGGCGGCCGGTCCGCCTGTTCATGTCAGGCCCTGCCGCCGGCGTCATCGGCGGCACCATCGTCGGCGGCATGGCCGGTGCGCAGGACCTCATCACCGTCGATATCGGCGGGACGAGCTGCGACATCGCGCTGGTCGACGGCGGCCGGCCGGTGATCCGGCCCGAAGGCAGCATCGACGGCTACACCGTGCGCGTGCCGATGGTCGACGTGAACGCCATCGGCTCCGGCGGCGGCAGCATCGCCTGGCTGGATGCCGGCGGCGGCCTGCGTGTTGGCCCGGAGTCGGCCGGCGCCGATCCCGGGCCGGCGGCCTACGGCCGGGGTGGCGAGATGCCAACGGTGACCGACGCCTCGCTGGTGCTGGGCTACCTCAATCCCTCTTTCTTTGCCGGGGGCACGGTGGGGCTCGACATCGACAAGGCGCGCGGGGCGGTACTGTTGAAGGTGGCGAAGCCGCTCGGGCTCGGCCTCGAGGAGGCGGCGCTCGGCATCCACCGCGTGGTCAACACGCAGATCGCGGAAGGCATCCGCCTGGTCTCGATTCGCCGGGGGATCGACCCACGCCGCTTCACGCTGGTCGCGCTGGGCGGCGCCGGGCCGGTCCATGCCACAGCTCTCGCGAGCGAACTGAACATCGATCGCGTCGTCATTCCGCGCCATCCGGGCGTGCTGTCGGCGGCCGGGCTGCTCGCCGCGCCCATCGAGCACGAGGTTTCGACCGCCTTCCCGATGCCGCTGGAACAGGTGACGCTGGCGAGTCTGCGTGAGGCGCTGGGCGACCTAGACGATGAGTGTGCGGTCCTGATGGCGCTCGAGGGCGTCTCCACCGACCAGGTCGGGATCGCCTACTTCGCCGACATGTGGTACCTCGGGCAGTCCTATCATCTTGAAGTGCCGATCCGGCTCGACGAACCGGATCCGCTGGTGCGGCTCTACGACGACTTTCTCGAAGTCCACGACCGGGTATACGGCCACGCCGCGCGGGCTCCCGCCGGCATCGTCAACCTCCGCACGATCCACTCGACCGCGGCCGGGGAATCGCTCGGTGACGGTCAATTTGCGGCGGGCGACGGGAAGCCCGTGAAGGGCGAGCGGGTAATCCGAGTCGCTGCTGAGCCCGGGGAAGTTGCCGCCAGGGTCTACGACCGGGCCAACATGGAGGCGAGCCTGCGCCTGGAGGGGCCGGCCATCGTCGAGCAGGCGGACACCACCACCCTCGTTGAGCCCGGCTGGACCGGGGAGGTGGCGCCCGACGGCAACCTGATTCTCGTCTGGTCGAAGGGAGCCGGCTGATGGCAAGCGCGACGGTTCCGAATGGCGACCGCGCCGCCGCCGTTGAGGCACAGATTCGAAGGAATACGTAACCGATGAACAGGACAGACGGCAGGACAGAGCTCGATCCCGTCACGGTCGAGGTGATCCGCAACAAGCTGGACGGCATTGCCAACGAGATGGAGCTGACGCTCGTCCAGAGCGCCTTCTCCACCATCGTCAAGGAGGGGCTCGATGCCTCGGCCAGCCTCTTTACGCTGGAGGGGGAGACCCTGGCGCAGGCGATCGCCATCCCCATCCACCTGGTCACCCTGCTGCCGATCGTCCGCCACCTGCTGGACAACAAACCGGTGGCGGAGATGAAGGAGGGAGACGCCTTCGTGATGAACGACCCCTACCTGGGCGGCACCCACCTGCCGGATATTGCCGTGATGATGCCGGTCTTCCACGAGGGCCGGCCCATCGCCATCAGCGCGGCCATGACCCATCACCAGGACGTCGGCGGCATGACGCCCGGCTCGACGCCGACCAACGCCACGGAGATCTTCCAGGAGGGGTTGCGCATTCCGCTCCTGACGCTGATGCGGGAAGGCAGGCTCAACGAGACCTTCATGGCCATCCTGCGCGGCAACGTGCGCATCCCCGACACCGTGACCGGCGACCTGATGGCGGAAATATCGGCCTGTTCCATCGGCGCGCGGCGCTTGCGGGAGGTCGCCGCCACCCACGGCGCCAACTTCCTCGCCAGAGTCTTCAACGAACTGCTCGACCGCTCCGAGAAGATGACCCGGAAAGCGCTGCGCCGCATGCCGGAGGGCGCCTACAGCTACACTGACTACCTCGACAACGACGGCGTCGATCTCGACCGCAAGGTGCCGATCAGGGTCACCGCTCGGATCGCCGACGGAGCCGTCGAGTTCGACTTCAAGGGCAGCAGCCCACAGGTACGCGGCCCCTTCAACTGCGTTCCCTCCGGCTCCCTGGCGGCGGCCAGCTTTGCCGTGCGGGCGGTGACCGACCCGGACCAGCTCATTCCCAACAACAGTGGCTGTTTCCGGCCGGTCTCGTTGAAGCTGCCGCCGGGCAGCATCGTGAACCCGCGCGAACCGGCACCGGTAGGCTGCCGCACCTCGACCATCAAGCGGGTCACCAGCGTCATCCTGGGCGCCCTGCGCAAAACCATGCCGGAGCGAGTCCCCGCCGATCCCGCCGGCGAGGAGGTGATCCTGCACTTCGGCGGCCGCCGGGCGGACGGCGGCGGTTTCGTCACCTCGCAGATCCTGATCGGCGGCAGCGGCGCGGCCCGGGAGGCCGACGGCGTCGACGTGATCGAGACCGACGCCACCAACTGCATGAACATCCCGGCCGAGGCGCTGGAATTGGAGGCGCCGATCCGGGTGCACCGCGCATCGCTGGCGCCCGATTCCGGAGGCCCGGGCGAGCACCGGGGAGGTCTTGGCGCTTGGCTGGAATACGAGATCCTCGACGGCGAAATGACCGTCACCTACCGCGGCGAGCGGCATTTCTGCCAGGCCGCCGGCGCCGGGCGGGGCGAGGCGGGGGGCAGGGCATCGGCGGAGATCGTCCGCGGCGACGGCTCCGTACACGCGATCCCCTCGAAGGAAGTCGTGCCCATGCAGGCAGGCGATCGACTGATCATCCGTACCGCCGGGGGCGGCGGCTTCGGCGATCCGCAGAAGCGGCCGCACAACCGGATTTGCGCCGATATCGAGAACGGCAAGGTAACCGCCGAGGCAGCCGCCCGGGCATATGGCTTCCGTGTGAAGTCGATCGAGTAAATCGGGTGGAACGGCGGGGTTGACAAGGATGTAGCCTGCTGGCTACTCTTGCGCGATGCTGGAGGTCCGCAGGACGGAGGTCTATGCCCGCTGGCTGGACGGCTTGCGAGATGTGCGTGCCCGCGCGCGGCAACAAGCGAACGCAAAGCGCCGACATTGAGACGGCGCGGCGCCTTGCGCGAAATCTGTAGGAAAACATCATGACCAAGACAGCGACATCACGCTACGACGTTGCCGAGCACCTGCGCACGCGCGAGGACATGGCGGCGTACCTGGAGGCATCCATCGAGGGGGCGAACGGCGACGCTGCGTTCGTGGCCAAGGCGCTGGGCGACATTGCCCGCGCGCGGGGCATGGCGCAGGTGGCAAGCGACGCCGGCCTGTCCAGGGAGAGCCTCTACAAGGCGCTTTCCGGGGAGCGGGTTCCGACGTTCGAGACCGTTCTCAGGGTGGTCGGCGCGCTGGGGCTGAGGTTGCGGGCCGAGGCGTCGCCCGCCGTCCGGTGACCGTCTGCGTGAAAGACTATTGTTCTGGTATCTGGTAGGCAGAATACGGGGCGACTTCCTGGAAGGCGGGGCGCCAAAAAATTGCCTCGTATTGCGATCTACATCATATTGAAATACGATGCCGGCATGAACGCACTGTCCGTCAAGCTGCCGAGCGAACTGTTCCTGAGGTTGGCGAACGAAGCGCGCCGGCGGAACATCGACCGGTCGACCCTCGTGCGTGAGATTCTCGATCGATCGCTCAGCGAAGGCCCGGCAGCGGATGCGACTACCTGCGCAGACCTGGCCGGCGATCTCGTAGGGAGCGTCGCGAGCGGGCGTTCAGACCTCGCAACGAACAAGGTACTCCTGGAACAGGCCATGCTGGGCGACAGTTTTCGTGGCAAGCCCGACGATAGTTCTTGACACCGGGCCTCTGGTCGCCTTTCTTGACCGCGACGAAGCCCACCACCAATGGGCTGCCGGACAGTTCAGTACGCTTGCTCCACCGTTGCTCACCTGCGACGCCGTTCTCTCGGAAGCCTCGTTCCTGCTGCAACGGGCGGGCCTGGATTCGGGCCTCCCGATTGAGTTAATGGCACGGGGCGTGATAGAGGTCGCTTCCCCATTGTCTTCCCGGGACGATGCCGCATCCATGCGAAGCCTCATGCGACGTTACCGCAACGTTCCCATGTCGTTTGCAGATGCCTGCCTGGTATCCCTCGTGAACCGCACCGAAAACGGCTCGGTCCTGACGCTCGACTCCGATTTCCAGATCTATCGCCAGGCGAACAGGCGCGTCATTCCGCTGCTGATGCCTTAATGCCGGATGGCGGTGCCGCCGAGGGCGCGAGTCTCCTCGACGGTTCCGTCGGCCATGTCGCTCGATCTGCGGCCGTCGCCCGTGATGATCACCACTTTGCCTTCGAATTCACTCAAGGTATCCCCCCTTGCACCATCTTTGTTGAGTTACCCTGATAGTCGCCGAACGTGTTTAGAGCAACAAGTCGCGGCAGTCGCCCGATCCAGGAGCCCCGTATAGGAGGCAGCATGTCGTTAGCCGTACCCGACCACGTACCCGAGGAACTGGTGTTCGGCCCCGAATACAGGAACGACCACCGTACGGAAGCCGACCCGTTCGTGGGCATGCAGGCGGCGCGCGCGTTGCGCACTCAACCCTTGGGAGTCTGAAAATGAAGAAGAAAGTCAGTGTTTGCCTTTCTTTCGACTTCGATGCGATATCGATCTGGGTGGGTCCGAGGAAGACCCGGTCGCCGAACCTGATTTCCAGGGGGGAGTTCGGGGCTCGCGTGGGCGCGGGGCGAATGCTTCGCCTGCTGGCCGACGAGGACATTGCAAGCACCTGGTTCATTCCGGGCCACACCATCGACACCTTTCCGGAGATCTGCCGCGAGATCGCGAGTGCGGGCCATGAAATCGGCTATCACGGCTACTGCCACGAAGCCCCAACGTCCAGGCGGCCGTTCGAGGAGGAGCGGGGTATTCTGTTGCGGTCGATCGAGTGCATCGAACGGATCAGCGGCCGGGCCCCGGTCGGTCACCGCCTGCCGGGCGGCAATCTCGGCGAACGATGGACGCGGCTGCTGCTCGAGAACGGCATCCGCTACGACAGTTCCATGGCGCGCCATGACTATGCCCCCACCTGGCATCGAATCGGCGATGTGCCGAACGCGGACCGGGCTTTCGAGTTCGGGCGGGAAGTCGATCTCGTCATCCTGCCGTTCGACTGGAACCTGGATGACGCCCCCTATTTCGAGTACGAGCCGGGTTCCGGACGCCCGGGGTTGCGCTCGCCGGCGGAGGTTCTGGAGATCTGGAAGGATGAATTCGACTACCTGTACCGGAACCTGGAGGAAGGCGTCTACGTGTTGACACTGCACCCGCAGACCACGGGGAAGGGCAGCCGCATGCTGATGCTGGAACGCCTGATCGCCTACATCAGGCAGCACGACGGCGTGGTGTTCAGAACGCTTGCCTCGGTTGCCGACGAGTTCCGCGCCGCGCATTCGCCGACGCAATAGGCGCTGTAGCGGCGCACCACAAACGTCGTTCGCTCACGTCCAGCGCGTACTAGATCGGCTCGATCAGAATGCTGAGCATCTGCCGATCTGCCCTGTTGAGAAAGCCGGTAACGGCCAGCACCACCGGCACTTATTGCCGGCGTTGCCTGCCGGCCGTCATGCAGCCGTCTTCAGCGTGCTCGCATCCAGGGCGTAGTAGCGCAGGGCATTGTCGAACAGGATCTTGCCGCGGGATTCGTCCGTGAGCCCCGGCAATCCCAGAAACGTGTCCACCGCGTGCGGATAGGCGGAGTCGGGATGGGGGAAATCCGTGGAAAAGAGAATGTTGTCGTCGCCGACGGCGCTCACCACGTCGCCCACCAGCGCTTCGTCGGATTCGACGGAAATGAAGCACTGGCGTTTGAAGTATTCGCTGGGCAGAGCCTTAAGGTCCGGCGCATCGTGCCAGCCGACCAGTTCCACGTGCTCGTCCAATCGATACAGCCAATAAGGCAGCCAGGAGCAGCCCGATTCCATGAACGCCACGCGCAGCGTCGGGAACCGGTCGAAGGTGCCGCCGGCGATCAACGACAGCATCGCCATCTGCTGCTCCATGGGGTGGCAGCAGGCGTGAACCGTGAGGAAGCTGGAAAAGCGGTCGGCGCCGAGCGACGGCAGCGTGGTGCCCATCCCTTCGTGCAGCGACAGCGGTGCGTTCCTCTCGACCAGCGCCGCATAGAGGGGATCGTAGGCGGCATCGCCCAGCAGCCGGCCGTTGATGGGGTTGGGCCTGACCCAGAATGCCCGCATACCGAGCTCCCAGGCATCGTCGATGGCCTCGATGGCCAGGTCCACATCGAAGATGGGCAAGGGCGCGGCGCCGACGACGCGTCCGCCGGACCGTTCGCTGAAATCGGCTATCCACCGGTAGTAGGCGCGGCACATGGCGGCAGCCAGGGCCGGATCGATACCGTCGACCCAGGTTGCGTACAGGTCGTCGTAGGTCACGCTCAAATCGACGCCTTCCCGGTCCATACCCTCCACCACGCTGGGGGGGTCGAAGTTTCGCTCGGCCATTTCGCCGAACCGTTGCAGCCGGTCCTCCTCCGTGAATCGGAGCGCCGTCAGCACGTCCGGCGTGACGGTGCTGGTTCGCTTGCCGTCCACCAGCAACCGGCCGCCTTCCACCGCGATCCGCTCGCGGTATTGCGGGTCGATGAGATCCCGCCACAGGGTCACGGGCGGCATGGTGTGCCCATCCGAGTCGATGACACGAAAACCGTTTTTCATTCCTGGTGAACCTCCTGTTCGATCGAAGCGGTTGCCGCGCCGTTGCGCAGTACACGGCCCGGCAGCGTTTCCGCGGAGCCTAATAGGTCACCGCCCTGGTCCCGAATCGCCTTGCCGTTCACGATCACCGCCTCGATGCCGCTTGCTTGGGAGATGAGGCGTTCGGCGCCTGCCGGCAGGTCGTTCACGCGCCTGAGCGGCGAGGGGCCCACGGTGTCCGGGTCGAATACCACCACGTCGGCGGGCCGCCCCTCGGCAAGCAGGCCCCGGTCGATAATGCCCACCACTTCCGCGGGACGGCTGGTCAGCATACGGACAGCCTCCGGCAGCGACAGCGCGCCGCGTTCCCGTACCCAGTGACCGAGCAGATGGGTGCTGAAGCACGCATCGCAGAGCTGATTGGCATGCGCGCCGGCATCCGACAGCGCCAGCACCGTGTGGGGATCGCGCAGCAGCTCTTCGACCTCGTCCTCGTCGTCGTTCATCAGCGCCCAGCTCGCGCGCATGGCGAGGTCGCTGTCCACGGCAAGGTCCAGGAAGAGGTCTGCCGGATCCCGCCCGTGCTGCCGGGCCGCGTCGGCCACCGACACACCGAGCAGCTCCGGCGATTGGGGAACGAAGCTCAGGTCGGTGCGCTCCCAGAAGGAAGTGCCCCGTTCGGCATCGAGAGCCGCCACCGCCTCGCGGAACTGCGTGCGAAACTCCGTCTGGGCATACCGCGCCTTGCGCCCGGCCCGGTCGAGGCTGTTGAGCGCTGCGACAATCGGCAGGCTTTCCAGGGGAAACGGTTCCTCCAGGTCGAATTCGAAACGCAGCGGCCGGCAACTGACCTGCGGCACCACGTTGATGCCCTGACCTTGCAGTGCAGCCGTTCTTGCCAGGTATTCCCGGTGCGACCCAGGACCCCACAGGCCGGCGAGCAGCGCAGTCCACGTGAGCGTGCGTCCGCTGATTTCCGCGAGCTCGCGCAACTCGGCAAGAAAGTCGCCCGGCCCCACGGTCATCTGCAGAACACCGCGTTCGGTCGCGCCCAGCGCTTCGCCGAGCGCGGCGAACTCCTCCGGCTCAGCCAGCCGGCTGGGCACCGGCTTGCCGCCGAAGCCGACATGGGCCCCTGCCTTGGAGCTGGCGAAGCCTAGGGCTCCGGCATCGACCGCATCTTTCACGATGGCGCACATCGCCTCGATCTCTTCGCCGGTCGCCCGGCGTTCCGCCGCGTCCTCGCCCATGACGAACAGGCGAACGGGCGTGTGCCCCACATAGGCCGCGACGTTGATGGCAATGCCCTGACGTTCGACGGCGCGCAGGTAATCGGCAAACGAGACAAAGGGCCAGTCGCTGCCCACACCCGCCTCGAGCGCCGGCAGATCCATGCCTTCGACCTTCTGCAGGGTGCGCAGAATCAGCTCGCGGTGCTCGGGCCTGGTCGGCGCCAAGCCGAATCCGCAATTGCCCATCACCACCGTGGTCACGCCGTGCCACGGCGAGACGCTGAGCATCCTGTCCCACAGAACCTGCGCATCGTAGTGGGTGTGGATGTCGACGAACCCGGGACAGACGACCTGGCCTTCGGCATCGATGATCATCCCGGCGCTGCCGGTCACCCTGCCGAGCGCCGCGATCCTGCCGTCGGCGATGCCGACATCGCCGGTTTGCCCCGGCGCCCCGGTGCCGTCGACTATCGTTCCTCCCGATATCCTGATGTCGAAATCGGTCATCGCGCCTGGCTGTTCAGTGGCGATCAGCCCCCGAGTCCGGCGACACGGAGAAACTCGACACCGTCCGCACCCGCCGTCAGTGGGCCATAGGTGGTGTTCTTTTCGATCACGATGGCGGACCCGGCGCGCACGGTTTCGCCGCCGAAGTCCAGTTCACCCTGCAGAATATAGAGCACCTCGGTCACATCGTGGCTGTGGGCCGCTTCGAAATGGCCGGGTTCGTATTGCACGAGCCGCAGGTCCGGAAGGCTCGCGGTGCCTTCGCAAAGGGTTCGGAACTTCACCTGCGGCTGGTCGGCGGCAACCTTGCCGGGCCAGGAATCGGCCGGCAACTGCCAGGGGAAGTCCTCCGCAACCTTGATTGCAATCAGGCCCACGATCTACTCCGACCCGCGATCGCCGACAGACCCATCCGGACTCCCCGTTCGCGGATCGGGTTTACCGACGAGCCAATTGTCAAGCCGGGCACCGATACCTGGCCCGACCTACTCATGAATGACCGTAGCGAGGTTGGCAAGAGCGTAGAGTCCGGCTGGTGGTTCGTCTGAGGCAATGCCTCGCAAGCCTACTCGTTTCCGAACGTCTTGCTGAGGGTCAGGCCGAACGACCTCGGCCTGCCGGACACGCTGACCAGGGTGCCCAACTCCACAAGGATGTCCGTCGTGGTGACAATGAACTCTTCGTCGGTGATGTTCTTGCCCCACAAGGACAGGGTGAAGTCGTTGGCAAACCTCCAGTCGACGCGCGCGTTCAGCCGGCCGAGGTCGTCTCTTCTGACCGCTTCCTGAACCGGCGAAAGAGGATCTGTGGAGAATTCGTCAGTCCACACATAGTCGACCTGAATTCCCAGTTCGTTTCCGGCAATGCTCGCATCGTAACGGGCGGAAAGGCTGTACTGCCAGTCAGGCAGCGGTATCGGTTCATCGGATCGATCGATGATTGACACTCCATCCTGACCAATCGATTGGAAGTCTTTGTATTTGAAATCGAGATACCCGACGGTGGCGAAGAAGCTCAAGCTTTCGGAAGGCGTCAGCCAGGCCTCGGCCTCGAAACCGGTGATCTCGGCCTTGGCGGCGTTGGTGAGCACGGTCACCACAGAGCCTCCCTCGCTCCCCGGCACGATGATCGAGCGCTGGATGTCCTTGTAGTCCACGTAGTAGGCGGCCGCGTTCAGGCGCATCAGCCCGTCGGCGAAATCGCCCTTCAAGCCCGCTTCATAGGACGTGGCCGTCTCCGGCGCGAACGGCATCGCCGCTGCCAGGTCGTCGCCATCGGCACGCAGGTTCTGCCCGCCGCCCCTCCAGCTTCGCGCGTTCGATGCGTAGATCATCACCTGGTCGTTGATGTGGTAATCGACGCTGATCAACCACGACGGATCGTTGAAGCTGTCGGAAAGGTCCACGGCGCACCGATCCACGGGAATATCCCCCGGGGGTACCCGGCATCGGATGATGAAGGCGTTTTCAACGGCATCGTCCACCGTTGAAGCCGTGCTGGGCGTGATCAGGTCTCCGAAAGCCAGGCGATTCATGTTGGTGAGTTCTTTCTTCTCCTCGGTCCAACGCAGGCCGCCGGTGATGTTGATGCGATCGGTGACGGCGTAAGTGGCCTGACCGAACAGGGCCCAACTGGTGTTGGTGACTTCGCCCCGGGTGATGTTGGTGGTGGGATTGATGGCGGCGACGGCGATCGTGGTGCTGCCGTCGATGCCGTTTTCGCGGCTGTAATACCCGCCGACAACCCAGTTCAGGCGATCGTTCGTCCCCGCAAGCTGCAGCTCCTGGGAGAAGAAATCGGCATCTACCGCCAGCAGGGGGTGCAGCAGCTTGAAAGGCGTTCCGTCCAGATCCAGCAACTGTGCCGTTTCCCAATTGCGATACCCCGTTATCGACCGCAACTCGATGTCATCGGTCACGTCGACGCTGATGGTCAGGCCGCCGCCCCACAGGGTGGCCTTCGAGAAAACGTCGGCATCGGCATCGGTCTTCAGAAGGTCACCGTCGACATAGGCTGCCATTGCGGCATAACCGGAAGTTACGTAGTCCACGTAGTTCGCGAAGTCCACGGGCGCTCCAGAGAGTTCGATGCCCGCGGTGAGCGACGACGTATCGGAAACCCCGTTTATAAAATTCCCTCCCGGATGGAGTATCTTTTCCACGTTGCCGCCCTCATCGAGGTCCATGTAGTCGGCCTGCAACTGAATGTTGACGCGGTCGCTGGGGTCCCAGACCAGCGATCCGCGCAGGAATATCTCGTCCTGGTCGTAAAGATCGGCGCCGGTAAAGCGGGATTCGCCCCATCCGTCCTGGTCGGTCTTCTGAGCGGCGATACGGGCAGCGGCGGTATCGCTGAAGGGAATGTTCAATGCCCCCGAGATCTGGGTGAAGTTCTTGTTGCCGTAACTTGCCTTGAGATAGCCGTGCGTGCCCTCGTGGTCCGCTTTTCGCGAGATGATGTTGATGGCGCCACCCGTGGTGTTGCGGCCATAGAGTGTGCCCTGGGGACCTTTCAGCACTTCGACCCGTTCGATGTCGAACATGTTGGCGTTCAGGCCGGACTGCCTGGGCAGGTTCACGTTGTCGACGTACGCGCCCACCGAAGAATCGTTGGTGAGCAGAAAATCCGCCTGCTGCTGACCGCGAATCGACACCCATGCGATGGACGGGTCATGCTGCGTCTGTTGAATCAGCACCCCGGGAATCTGCGCCTCGACATCGATGAATTCCTGAATCGTCTGACGCTCGAGCTGCTCGCGGCTGAAGGCCGAAACCGCCACCGGCACTTCCTGCAGGCTCTCTTCGCGCTTGCGCGCCGTGACGAGGATCTCCTCGACCACCATGGAGCGGGCGCCGGCAGCCTCTTCGGCATTGACCGGCCCGGCGTAAGCGGAAACCAGGGCGACCCCGGCCGCAAGGCTGAAAACCCGTAGTGCGCTCATTTCGATATCCCCTCACCGCCAATTTAACGCCTCGCATATAATAACCCTAGTAATCTTATTTAGACAATTGCAATGATGCGGATGGAGCCTTGCCAATCCGCGGTTTCACAACGCTTGCCAACCTTGCCGCGATTATTCATAAATGGGCGCGGCCGGCTCCCCCGGGCGTCACGGGAGGGAACATGCTGAAACTCTACTACTCACCGGGCGCGTGCTCGCTGATCAGTCACATCGCGCTTGAGGAAGCGGGCGCGAACTACGAGGCCCACGCGATCAGCTTCGCCGATGGCGACAACCACGCCGACTGGTTCCTGGCGATCAACCCGAAAGCGCGCGTGCCCGCCCTGGTTACGGACGGCGGCATTCTCACGGAGAATCCCGCCATCCTGAACTACATTGCGCAGACACACCCGCACGCCGGGCTGCTGCCGGCAAACGATGTACTGCTCGCCAACCAGATCCTGGCCTTCAACGTTTTCATGGCCACGTCGGTGCACATCGCGTTCCGGCAGATCTCGCGGCCCGGTGACTACGCCGACGGTCCGGCTGCCGCCAGGGCGCTTGCGGACAAGGTTCCCGAGCTTGCCAACGGGTTCTTTTCCGTTGTCGAGCGGCAACTCGAAGACGGTGGCGGGCCCTGGGCGTACGGCGATGCCTATTCGCTTGCGGATCCGTACCTGTTCGTCTACGCGAACTACCTGGGTATGGGCGACCGGGGGGATCCGGGCCGGTTTCCGGGGATTGCCGCTCACCGGCAGCGTATGCTTGCCAGAAGTGCGGTGAAACGGGTTTTCGCCGAAGAGGGGTTGGGCGAATCGGTGACCGAGTGGTTCCGGTGAACCAGGGTGCACACAGGCAATTGAGCAGCGGAGGATCGGATGTATGACGTGATGCAGGGCGTACGGGTGATCGAGGTGGCTGAGCACACTTTCGTCCCGGCCGCCGGAGTCGTCCTGGCCGATTGGGGCGCGGACGTGATCAAGATCGAGCGTACGGCCGGAGGTGGAGATCCTGCCAGGCATATGCTCATCCTGCAGCGGCCGGGTCAGAAGCGGAACGAGTATTTTGAAGTCGCCAACCGCGGCAAACGCTCGGTAGCGCTCGACCTCACCCGGGATGCGGGACGCGAACAGCTCTACAGGCTCGTGGAAAACGCGGACGTGTTCATCACCAACCTGCGCACGGATGCGCGCAGAAAACTGCGGATCGAGGCGAACGATCTCATGCATCGCAATCCGCGCCTCGTCTACGCGCGAGGCTCTGGCTACGGTATGCGCGGGCCAATGGCGAACCACGGCGGATTCGACTATCCGTCGTCGTGGTGTCGCTCGGGCTCCGGTTTCGCCCAGACGCCCGAATCCGGGCCGCCGCCGCAACAGCCCGGATCGGTGGGGGACCTCACGGGTGGCGCGACCCTGGCCGGAGCGATCTCGGCGGCGCTGTTCCGCCGGGAGCGGACGGGCAGGGGGGCCGTCGTCGACCATGCGCTCTATCTCATGGGCGCCTACATCATGACGCAGTCCCTGGCCGGCGCCAGCCTGTCCGGCGCGCAGCCCGGCGACCCGATGGCGCCCCGCCGGAGCCGGGGCCACCCGCTGGTGCGCCTGTACCGGACCAGCGACGGCCGCTGGCTGGCGCTCTGTTTCCTTCAGGACCGCTGGTTTGCCGACCTGGCGCGCCGGCTGGGACGGGAAGACCTGCTGGAAGACGAGCGATTCAAGGACGAGAAGGCCAAGATGGCCAACGCCGAAGCGCTCATCGACGAGCTGGAGGGCGTGTTCGAGACGAAAACGCTGGCCGAGTGGAACGACATCCTGTTTTCCATGGAGGGTGTATGGGCGCCCCTGTTGAATCCCGCCGAGGTGATCACCGACGATCAGGCGTTGACAAACGGATTCGTCACCGAAGTTTCCGCCGATGACGGGAGCTATCTGGCCGCATCGTCGCCGGGCCAGTTCGATGAACGGCCGATCGGCCGGCTTGGCGCGAGCCCGGGATACGGCGAGCACACCGACGAGGTGATGAGCGAGCTGGGACTGGGCGCCGATGAGATCGTGCGATTGCGCGAGCAGGGGGTATTGCTATGAGTCAGCCGCTGAAAGGCTTGAAGGTGGTCGAAGTGTCCATGTGGGCCTATGTGCCGTCCGCCGGGGCGGTGCTGTCGGACTGGGGCGCATCGGTGATCAAGATCGAGGCACCGGACGGCGACCCCATCCGCTACCTCAACTACGCCGGGCTGAATCCCGAGGAACTCGGCTATTCCTTCATGTACGACATCTTCAACCGCGGCAAGCGGAGCGTGGCGATGGATCTCAAGGCCGAGGGTGCGCGGGACCTGCTGTTCAGGCTCGTCGATGAAGCCGATGTCTTTCTCACCAGCCTGCTGCCCGCGGCGCGCAGAAAGCTCGGCATCGACGTCGATGACGTCAAGGGCCGGAATCCGGACCTGATCTACGCGGTCGGCAGCGGTCAGGGGGCCAGGGGCCCCGACGCGGAGAAGGGCGGTTACGACTCGATCTCGTACTGGAGCCGCTCGGGCCTGGCTTCGGCGGTAACGCCGGAAGAGTCGTCCCATCCGCTGGGCATGCCCTGCGGCGCCTTTGGGGACGGCCAGAGCGGCATGATGCTGGCCGGCGGCATTGCCGCCGCCATCGCCCAGCGGGCGCTGACCGGCGAGGCCACGGTGGTGGACGGCGCGCTGCTGGCGAGCGGCATGTGGGCCATGCAGCCGCACATCGTGGGGTCTGCCATCCGCGGGGTGGATGAGCTGCCGAAGCCCGTGCGCACCGCGTTGCCGAACCCGCTGGTAAACAACTACCGCACTGCCGACAACCGCTACATCGCCCTGTGCATGCTCCAGGGCCAGCGCTACTGGCCGGGCTTCTGCAGGGCGGCGGGGCGCGAAGACCTGGCCGAGCACGAGGACTTCGCCAGCGATGCGCTGCGCGCACGGAACATCGAGGCCTGCATCGCCGCGCTGGACGAGGAATTCGCGAAGCACACGCTGGAAGAATGGAAGGCGATCCTTGCGACCCAGGAAGGCCAATGGGACGTGGTGCAGCAGGTCGGGGAACTGCCCCGGGACGTGCAGGCCCTGGCCAACGACTACGTGCAGGAAGTCCGGTTCGACAGCGGCCGCACGGTGCCCATGGTCAGCGTTCCGCTGCAGTTCGGCCGCGAGGTCTCGGGCTCCCGCCCGGCACCCGAGCTCGGGGAACACACCGACGAGGTGATGATGGAGATCGGCCTGGACATGGATCAGATTCTGGAGGCCAAGGTGGCCGGTATCCTGCTCTAATCCGTCGTCGGTTCCATGCGAGTCGGCAACCGGCGCCCCGGGTTCCCGACTCGCTTCCTGCCGCGCCGGCGCACGTTCTGCACGGGCTTTACAGCCGCCCCTCGCTGACTTCGCTCAGGTCGAGCAGTTCCTCCTTGCGTGCGAGCAGGTCCTCGTAGGTCATGTCGGGGCCGAACTCGAGGTCGGGGTTCTTGAACAGCGCGGCGGTGGAGAATTTTCCGTTGCCCGCCTGGATGATCCTGCCGGTGGGCGCGTCCTCGCTGCACATCAGCAGCACCGCCGGCGTGACCATCCGTGGATGGCGCAGGGGTTCGGGGTTGTCGAGATCCTCCTCGCGGCCCGGAATGGTGTTGATCAGCCGGGTGGTCGCGGCGGGCGCCAGGGTGTTCACCCGGACGTTCTTCGCCCGGCCCTCGATGGCGAGCACGTTCATCAGGCCCACCATGCCCGTCTTGGCCGCGCCGTAGTTGGCCTGCCCGAAGTTGCCCCAGATGCCGGAACCGGAACTGGTGAAGACGATGCGGCCGTAGTTCCTGTCGTACATGATGGGCCAGGCCGCGCGGGTGACGTAGGCGGTGCCGTTGAGGTGCACGTCCATGATGATGTCCCAGTCGTCCAGGTCCATCTTCTTGAAGCTCTTGTCGCGCAGGATGCCGGCGTTGTTGACCAGGATGTCGACGGTGCCGAAGGCCTCTACCGCATCGTCGACGATGGACTGGGCGCCCTCGCGGCTGGCGACGCTGGCCTTGTTGGCAATGGCGGTGCCGCCGAGGGCGCGAATCTCCTCGACGGTTCCGTCGGCCATGTCGCTCGCCCCGCGGCCGTCGCCGCTGCCGCCGAGGTCGTTGACCACCACCTTGGCGCCGCGCCGGGCGAATTCCAGCGCGTGACTCTTGCCCAACCCGCCGCCGGCACCGGTGATGATCACCACTTTGCCTTCGAATTCACTCAAGGTATCCCTCCTTGCAATAGGCTAATTGAGTTACCCTAATGGTCGCCGAATGTGTGTACAGCAACAAGTCGCAGCAGTCGCCCGATCCCGAAACCCCTCTTGAAGGAGCCAGCATGTCCTTAGCCATACCCGACCACGTACCCGAGGAACTGGTGTTCGGTCCCGAATACAGGAACGACCACCGCACGGAGGCCGACCCGTTCGTGGGCATGCAGGCGGTGCGCGGGTTGCCGGACTTTTTCTACTGTATCGAGGGGCGCATCGGCGCAAGCCCCAACGGCAGTTGGGTGGCGTCGTCGTCTGAACTCATCACCGAGATCCTCCGCGATGCGCAACGCTTTTCGTCGTACGGGATCACCGGGTTCTCGCAACTGCTCGGGGAGAACTGGCCGCTGGTGCCGCTGGAGATCGACCCGCCCCTGCAGACGGAGTTCCGCAAGGTCATGGCGCCGATCCTGGCCCCGGGGCGCGTGCAGCGGATGGAGGGCGAGATCCGCCAGCTTGCCCGGACGCTTATCGACAAGGTGGCGGCGGCGGGCGAATGCGAGTTCGTCCGGGATTTCGGGACGCCGTTGCCGGTGCTGATCTTCATGCGCCTGATGGGCATGCCTGTGGAACGTCTCGACACCTTTCTGGAATGGGAGCACGACCTGCTGCACTCTCACGACATCGACAGGCGCGTACAAGCCGCGGGGAGCATTCGCGATTTCCTGCTCGAACTCATCGCCGCCAGGCGGGCGCAACCCAGGGACGATCTGGCGGGCCTCGCCGTCACCATGGAGGTGCAGGGGCGCCCCCTGACCGACGACGAAGTACTTGGCGTGTGCTACTTGTTCTTCGTGGGCGGCCTGGACACCGTGGCCGCGAGCCTCGGTTACATTTTCTTCTACCTCGCCACCCATCCCGAGGACCGTGCGCGCCTGGTGGCGGACCATGGCCAGATACCCGATGCCATCGAGGAACTGCTGCGCCGGCACTCGGTGGTCGCCACCCGCCGCCTGGTGACGCGGGACATGGAATTTCATGGCGTTCGACTCAGGAAGGGCGACTACGTCGAGTGCGATACCTGCCTCGCGAGCACCGATCCCCGGGCCTTCGACGACCCGTTGCAGGTGGACATCGCCCGCCGGCCCAACCCGCACCTGGCCTTCGGCGGCGGGCCCCACCGCTGTTTCGGCTCCAATCTCGCCCGTGCCGAGATGCGCATCGCCCTGGAGGAATGGTTTGGGAAGATTCCGGAGTTCTCCGTCAAGCCGGGCAGTCAACTGCGCTCGCACGACGGCGTGCGCGGCCTGGACGCCCTGATGCTGGCCTGGTGACCGGGGGGCTGCGCGGGAAACGGGCGCTGGATTGAGCCATGGGAAACCGCCCCGCGCGCCGACCGGCGAACACGGGAAACTTGAACGGCGAAAACGATTTTGAGAAAGAACTTGAATTCCAGAAAACGACTTCCCGGGACCCCGGAACCGACGATGTATCTGCCCGGCAAGGACGGGCTGAGCATTGCCGCGGACTGCTGGGGCAAAAGCGATGACCCGCTCGTGGTGCTGCTCCATGGCGGGGGCCAGACACGACATGCGTGGAAGGGAACCGGTGAAGCCCTGGCGAAAACCGGCGTGCGCACGTGCAGCCTGGATGCCCGGGGGCACGGCGACTCGGGTTGGTCGCCGGACGGCGAGTACGAGCAGGATGCGATGGTGGGGGATCTCGTCTCGGTGGTCGAACACCTGGGAGACCCGCGGCCGGTGCTGGTCGGAGCATCGATGGGCGGCGGTGTGGCGCTCTGTGCGGTTGGCGAGCGGCACATCGACGCACATGCGGTCGTTCTCGTGGACATGGCGCCGCGCATAGAGAACGCCGGTGCGCAGCGAATCCTCGACTTCATGAGGCAGAAGCCGGACGGCTTCGAATCGCTGGAGGAGGTGGCGGATGCGATTGCCTCCTATCAGCCACACCGCCGGCGTCCCCGGGTGCTGGACGGCCTGAAGAAGAACATCCGCCTCGACGGGAACAATCGCATGCGCTGGCACTGGGACCCGGCCTGGCTGGGCGACAAACGGCGTATCGGAGAGATCGATGCGCGGCGGGAGCGGCTGCAGAAAGCCGCGGAGAAGCTGGCTGAATCCCGGGTGCCGACGCTGCTGGTGCGCGGAGGCCTGTCGGATGTGCTGAGCGAGGCGGGTGCCCGGGATTTCCTCGAAACCTGCCCGCACGCGGATTATGTCAACGTGACCGATGCCGCGCATATGGTCGCCGGAGACCGCAATGACCGGTTCACCGAGGCCGTGGCCGAATTTCTGCAGAAACTGCCGCGGCAGGGTTCAGGGCCTCCTGACGTGCCTTGATTCAACGGCGTGACGATGCGGTTGGCCCCGAACGATATACCCGAATGAACGCGTTTGCCGACCTGCGCCTGCCCCTATTGCAGGCCCCGATGTTTCTCGTGTCCTCCGCGAGGCTGGCAGGCGCCTGTGCCAGCGCCGGCATTGTGGGCGCCTTTCAGTTGGCCAACCCGGCGAACGAAGCCGAACTCGAGCAGTGGCTCGATGAACTCGCGCAAACGGAAGCCGCGCGGCGTGCGCGAGGCGAACCGTTCGGCCCCATCTGCGTCAATGTCAATGCCAGGTCTATCCACCGGCCGGGGTATCGGGAGCGTTTCGCGTGCGTGGAGCGGGCCAGGGTGCCGTTGATCCTCAGCAGCATCGGCGATCCGGCGGAGGTCGTGACGCGCGCCCACGCCTGGGGCGGCCGGGTCATACACGACGTCACCACCCTGCGCTTCGCCGACAAGGCCATCGAGGCGGGCGTGGATGGCCTGATGCTCACCTGCGCCGGCGCCGGGGGCCACAACGGGAGCCTCGCGCCGTTTGCCTTCCTGCCCCAGGTGCGGGACCGATTCGATGGCCTGATCGTGCTGGCCGGGGGTATCGCCGAGCCCAATGGCATACGCGGCGCCCTGGCGCTGGGCGCGGACCTGGTGTGCATGGGCACGCGCTTCGTCGCCACGCGGGAGTCGGCAGCCCCGGAGGCCTATCGGCGGATGCTGGTGAGCGCCGGCACCCAGGACGTGCTGGAAACCGATGCCATTGCCGGGCTCACCGCCAACTGGCTGAAGCCCTCGATCGTCGCCCAGGGCCTGGATCCCGAAAACCTGCCGGCGCCGCACGGACTGCACCGCCCGAACCTGCCGGCGGGCGTGAAGGCGTGGCGCAACGTGTGGAGCGGCGGCCACAGCACCGGCCTGATTCACGACGTGCCGACGGTGGCGGGACTGGCGGCGCGTTTCGAGCAGGCGCTTGCCGACGATCTTGAACCCGGCTGGCAAGGCCGTGTGGCCGGGCGGCTCGGGTTGCCTGTCCCGCCTCCTTCCTGCTCAAATGGATGAGTTCGTCGAGCGGCGGCCCGAGGGCGGCAGCTGCAACGTCGTTGAGGATTTCGATTCCCGCTGAACTGACATGCTCTACGATGCCGATGGCACGCGTGGCCGGCTGACGCGCGAGTGGTACGAACGGGGCTTCTACTCGGAGGAGACCCTGCCCCAGGCTCTTGCCGCGGGTTGCGCGAAGTACGCCGGGCGGAAGCTGGTTTTCCATACGCAGGAGCGCACGCAAGGCCATGCGGTGGAATCCCTTTACGAGCAGGGCCGGTCGATGGCGGGGTCGCTGCACCGGCTGGGGATACGGCCCGGTGACGTGGTCGGCATCCAGGTGCCGAACCGGGTCGAAGGGTACGTTTCGTTCCTCGGGGCTATGCTTGCCGGCGCCGTCGTTCTGCCCATCGTGCATATCTACGGTGCCCGGGAGGTGAGTTTCCTGCTGCGCGAAAGCGGCGCCAGGGCGCTGCTCGTGCCGGACCGGTGGCGGCGCATCGACTACCTCGAACGCCTGCGGGGCTTGAGCGACGTGCCGCAACTCGACCATCGCATCGTCATCGGCGAGGAGGTCCCCACGGGCTGTATCTCCTGGAGCGAACTGCAGGGCGCGGGCGATTTCACCCCGCCGCCGTTGCGGGCCGATGAGGTCGCGCTGATCCTGTTCACTTCCGGGACCACGTCGCAACCCAAGGGTGTGCTCCACTCCCACAATTCCCTGCTGGCGGAACTGCGGGCCGCGTTCAGGCCCGATGGCACGCCTTCCGTGGTCCTCTCGCCCTGGCCGGCGGGCCATATCGCCGGCGTGCTGTCCGTGCTGCGGCTCTTCTTCAGCGGCGAAGAGTCGGTGCTGATGGATGCCTGGGACGCCGATGCCGCGGCGGCGTTGGTGGAGCGATTCCGGGTCACGCGTTCCTCGGGGACGCCGTATCACATCAATTCCCTGCTCGATGCGGCCGAGGCCGGCGGCCGGGACCTTTCCAGCCTGTGCGACTACCTGGTCGGGGCGGCCGCGGTGCCGCCGGAGGTGGTGGAGCGCTGCGAGCGCGCCGGGATCGTGACCTACCGCTCATACGGTTCCACCGAGCACCCCACCGTCACCTCGGGCACACCGGAACACGGCATGCAGCGCCGCGCGCACACCGACGGCGTCCTCAACCCCGGTTGCCGCATCCGCATCGTTGACGACGATGGCGCCGACGTACCCCCCGGCGAGGCGGGTGAGATCGTCACGCAGGGGCCGGAACAGTTCCTGGGCTACCACCGTGCGGAATTGAATGACGATGCCTTCCTGCCCGGCGGCTGGTTCAGAACGGGCGATATCGGCCGCCTGGACGCCGAGGGTTTTCTCACGGTCACCGACCGGAAAAAAGACATCATCATCCGCGGTGGCGAGAACATCTCCTCGAAAGAGGTGGAGGACTACCTGGCCGGGCACCCGGCGGTCAGCGAGGCGGCGGTGGTGGCGGCGCCCGACGAGCGCCTCGGCGAGCGGGTATGCGCGTATGTATTGCTGCGACCGGGGCAGACGCTCACCATCGACGATGTGCGGGCGCACTTCGTCGCCCTGCAGGTGGCCAGGCAGAAGACGCCCGAGCGCCTCGTAATCGTGCCGTCCTTGCCGCGCACCGCCTCCGGCAAGGTCAGGAAGTACGAACTGCGGGAACGCCTGCGCGCGCGAGGTGGGTAGCCCCGGTGGGGGATACTCGCGAAAAGTCGATCTCCGGATTTCCCGGCGCCCGTCCGTTGTGGAGGGTGCGGCGTGGCGTTTGCGGAATCGTCGGTCTATTATCTAAACAGGTTAACGCTTTAGGGGGCTCAGATGGGCGGACGCCGACGCTTGAATCAAGCGGTTTCCGCAGCGCGGGAGTACGACCCGTACACCTCGGAGTGGCTGGAGCACGAGTTTGAAACCTACGCCCTGCTGCGCGAGGAACTGCCCATCGCCAGGGTGGAATCGCGCGGCCGCCCTGAGCGCGGCGACACCGGGGGGTCGTGGCTGCTCACCCGATACGATGACGCCTGCTCGATACTCAGCCACACGGAAACCTATTCCAGCCAGGCCAGCAGCTATCCGGAGCGGCCATGGATACCGCAGGCCATCGACCCGCCGGCGCATACCGCCTATCGGCGCATCCTGAACAAGTGGTTCACGCCGGATGCGATGACGGCCATGGAGCCTCACCTGGAGCAATATGCCGGCGAGCTTCTGGACAGGATGCTGGAGAAAGACGAGTTCGATTTCGTCGCGGACTTTGCCGATCCGTTTCCCACCGTCATCTTCTGCGAGCTGTTCGGATTCCCCCTGGAAGACTACGCGCAGCTCATGGACTGGAAGAACACCCTCATGCATTCCTCCGACGGGCATTCCAGGGGGCGCGCACTGGCGCTGGCCAAGGCAGAGGAACTGGGCATCGAACTGGAAGCCGACGGCGGAATTCCGCAGGACGGGCTGATGCAGGTATTCGGCAGCACCGGCGCCTCGATCTACGCGTATTTCGGTGAGCTTCTCGAAAAGCGGCGCAAGGAGCCCCAGCACGACATGATCAGCCAGCTCGTCGTCTCGCAGTACGAAGGCGAACGCCCGCTCACCCAGGAAGAACTGTTGGACACGCTGTTTCTCATGTTCATGGCGGGCCTCGACACGGTAGCCTCGGCCCTGGGCCTGATCGTCAAGGGCTTCGCGGAGCTGCCGGAGAAGCGCAGGGAGTTCATCGAACTCATGGACGACCCGCGACGGTTGATGCTTGCCGTCGAAGAGCTGGTCCGCTATCACTCCATCGTGCTGCTGCCCCGCCGCGTAACGCGCGCCGTCGAGTTCGAAGGGGTGCGTTTTCACACCGAAGACCAGGTGAACTGCCCGACGATGGCGGCCAACCGGGACCCGGAGCAGTTCGAGAATCCCGACGAGCTGATCTTCGACCGGGTGCC
>CAZWZH010000129.1:0-5644 GCA_964638775.1 uncultured Pseudomonadales bacterium | reverse complement strand
CAACGAAGCCACCGGCGAACTGCTCGCCCAATACGCCGCCGGAAACATCAGGGTCGAAATCGGCCAGCGATTCCCCCTGCGCAACGCCGCCGACGCCCACCGGGCCCTGGAATCCAGGCAAACCACCGGCTCCACCGTCCTCATCCCCGATTCCTGAGCCTCACTGGACCCAAGGCGCGAGGGCGCGCCCCGTCCTCGGTGGTGTCTGGTACGCAAATATGCGTATCCGGTAAATGCGTTGCCGCCTATTGCGATGCAAGCTAGAATTGCGCGCATGGACGCGGCAAGCGAACTCTTCCCGCTGGGCATCGCCGTTGGACCGGCGCATTGCGATCGCACCGCCGAACGCGGTGAACTGGCGGACAATCTCCGCAACGGCGTACATACATGGATTTGGGCCAGGCGGCGAATGGGCAAGACCAGCCTGATCGAGCAAGTGCTGCGCGACCTGGAACCGGGCGTTGCCAGCGCCAGCCTCGACCTGCTCGTGGTACACGATGCCGAAGACTTCGTTGAGAGGCTCAGGGGTTGCGTCGAGCAGCTCGGCGCGCGGCTGGCCCCGCGCCGCTCCTCTTCCCCTGCCAGGCTTGCGAAGGCTTTCGCCGCCTGGAGGCCGGAGTTCTCCGTTGGCGCCATGGGGTTGCGCGTGAAGCTCGCGAAATCCGGCCGCCCCGGCGAGGGCATTGCCGAAATGCTCCTATCCGCCGATGCCGCCGCCGCTGCCTATGGCCGCCGAGCGGTGCTTGTAATGGACGAGTTTCAGCAAATCGCGGCTTTGCATGACGGCGCGTCGCGAAGCCTTGAAGGCGCGGTTCGCCACGCGGTGGAGCGGGCCGGAAGCCTTACCTACGTTTTTTCCGGGAGCGAGAAACACTTGTTGGCCTCGATGTTCGAGGACGAGGACCGCGCCCTGTATCGATTGTGCCGCAAGATGACACTCGGCCGAATCGGCGCATCCGACTACCGGGCATTTCTGGACAAGGGGAGCCGCTCGCGCTGGAGCCGTCCCATGGCGTCCGCCGTTATCGGCCGGATTCTGGCCCTGACGGGCCGCCACCCCCACTATGTGAATGCGCTGTGCGCATCCTTGTGGCGCATGGAAGCGCCGCCGTCGGAGAAAGCGGTGGAGGCTGGCTGGGTCAGGCTGGTTGAAGAGGAGGCTGGCGGCAACGCAGGCAGGATAGCGCGGTTGGCGCCAAGCCAGCGTGCCCTGCTGCGGGCCATCGCCGCCCGCGAGGACGGGGAGCCGCATCCCACATCGCACGCTTTCCTGGCCCGGATTCGCCTGCCCCTTTCCACCGGGGTGCGGGCGCGGGATGCACTTGAACGCGAGGACCTGATTCGGCGGGAGGCGGACGGACGATGGACGGTCGTGGACCCCGCCATGGCCGCTTGGCTACGGCGGCTTTAGCCCCGAGTCGCCGCGACCAGCCGCTCATGCGGGTGCGGTGCAGGGTCAGTACCGACTCTTAAGGAATCCGAACGAAGTGTGGGAACAGGCGCAATCGATCTGGACTTTCGTCCTCGTAACGCTGCCCGGCGGGGATACGATCTCGGTCGGGCAAGTCATATCCGTACTGTTGTTGTTGCTGGCAGGCTACGCCGGCAGCCGGCTGGCAGGTTTTCTCATCGCGCGCCGGCTCACCGGGACGAGGCTTCGGCCGGACGCGGTCCAGACGATACAGCGAATCGTCTTTCTCTCGATACTGATTCTGGTTTTCATGGTGGCCCTGCACCTGCTGGGCATCCCGATCACCGCGCTTGCGTTCGCCATGGGCGCGATCGCCATCGGGGTCGGATTCGGCACCCAGAACATCGTCAACAATTTCATCAGCGGCTGGATACTCATGGCCGAGCGTCCGATCCGAATCGGCGACTTCATCGAGTTCGACGACTGGATGGGTTCCGTGGAGCGCATCGGCAACCGTTCCACGCGCATTCGACGAATCGACGGCGTTCACCTGCTGGTGCCCAACAGCCACCTGCTGGAACGCACGGTGGTCAACTGGACGCTTGTGGACCGGGAAATCCGCAGCATCGTGCGCGTCGGGGTGGCCTACGGCTCACCGATACGCCTTGTATCGGAGCTTGTCCTGCAGGCCGTGACCGATCAACCCGAAGTCAAGGCAACGCCTGACCCACTCGTGGTGTTCGAGGACTTCGGGGACAACGCGCTGATTTTCGATGCCTACTTCTGGTGCGATGTCGGCGGCGACAAGGCGTTGTTCGAGATACGGAGCGAGATCCGCTACCGCATTGCAGAGCTGTTCGAGGAGAATGGCATTGTCGTCGCGTTCCCGCAGCGCGACGTGCACCTGGACGCGAGCGCGCCGCTCAAGGTACAGATTCAACGGTATTCGTCCGACAAGCTGGATTACTGACCCAAAATCGGAGTACCGCTCCTTGCCGTTGCGTGCAGCTCACGTCCGCATTTCGAACGCCCGGCCTGGCGTGTTTTTGGGATGGATTGAATTCTTGGCGTAAGCTTGGATCCCCGACACTCTCGCGGGAGAATTGAACATGGCCTCGACCAGCCGCTTCTTCGCCACGGGACTCGGCTTGTTCACCGTGGTGGCGGTCACTTCCTCACTCGCCATCGACCTGCCACGCGGCGATCCACAGGAAGCCGGAATGTCTCCCGAGCGGCTCGAGCGCGTGCGGGCGGAGATGGACCGTCTCGTGGAGGGCGGCGAATTCCCGGGCATTACGGCCATGGTCGCGCGCCGGGGACAGATCGTGTTCGAGCACACCGCGGGACTGCTCGACGTCGAGACGGGTGCGGAACTGAGGCCGGATTCGCTGCTGCGCGTGTATTCCATGACCAAACCGGTCACCAGCGTCGGCGCGATGATGCTGGTGGAGGAAGGCAGGTTGCTACTCGACGAGACGGTCGCAACGCATCTCCCCGAGTGGGAGAACCTGACGGTGCTCGACGAGACCGGGGACGTCGTTCCGGCCGCTTCGCCCGTGACGCCCCGGCATCTGCTCATGCACACCTCCGGGTTGACGTACGGCTACGAGGGCGACACCGCCATCGACCGCATGTACCGCGAAGCCGGCCTCATCGACGACTGGGACTACCTGACCCGCGACACAGGCGAACTCGTCGAGAAACTCGCCGGCATCCCCCTGCTATTCCATCCCGGTACGCGCTGGCACTACAGCTTCTCCACAGATGTCCTCGGGCACCTCATCGAACGGATCAGCGGCATGCCGCTCGACCGCTACCTCGAGACGCGCCTGTTCGGTCCACTCGGCATGACCGAAACCTACTTCGACGTGCCGCCCGAAGCCATCGAACGCTTCGGCACGGATCACATCGTCGGCGAGGACGGCGAAGTCATCGTGCAGGACAGCCCGCGCGAGGACCCCGAATTCATCGGCGTCACGTTCCTTTCGGGCGGCGGCGGCCTCGTCATGACGGCCGAAGACTACATGCGCTTCTGCTTCATGCTGCTGAACGGAGGCGCACTCGGCGATGCGCACATCCTGAGTCCGGCCACGGTCGCGCTCATGACCGCAAACCTGCTGCCGCGGGCAATGGACTCCGGAGAGGGCCCCGGCTTCGGGTTCGGGCTCGGCTTCGCTATCGCGCAGCCCGGCATCCACCGGCGAACGCTGACCCCGGGGTCCTACTACTGGGGCGGCGCCGCGGGAACATTCTTCTGGATTGATCCCGGGGAAGAACTGATCGGGCTGTTCATGCCGCAGCGCATCGGCACGCCGGAGCAGATTCAGATGGCGCTACAGAACCTGGTGTACGCGGCCATAACCGATCTCCACCGCTGACCGGAGCGCGCATGACCGGCCGGACTTCGGTACAGGAAGCGTTCCACCGGGCGGAAGCGCTGCTGCGGGACCGCGAGGCGGAACCGGCCATACGCCAGTTGCAGGAGATACTGCGCGAGCACCCCGAAGAGGTGAATTCGCTCAGGCTGCTCGGCGCCGTCCGCCTGGCGCGGGGGGACACCGGGGCCGCCATCGAGCACTTGAGCCGGGCGGTGGCGTTGGCGCCCGGATTCATCCAGGCGGCGCTCGACCTGGCCCGGGCGTACCGCGAGGCGGGCCGCATCCGCGAGGCGGTCGAGTGTCTGCAGGCCTGCTGTTCGCGGGCGCCCGGCAACAGCGAGGCCTGGGAGTTGCTGGGCGATGCCCTGATGGAACGGGGCGACGTGCTCGCCGGACGCGATGCACTCCGCCGCGCGGCCGTGGCCGACCCCCACCGGCAGGCCATCGCCGGCGCGCTCGACGCGCTCCGGCACGGCCGGCGAAAGGAAGCAGAGGGGACGTTTCGCGGCATCCTCCGGCAGAAGCCCGACCACGTGCCGGCGCTGGTGGGCCTCGCCAACATCGCCCTGGACGCCAATGCCGTGGACGACGCCGAACGCCTCCTGCGCCACGCGCTCAAGGTGGCCCCCAACATGGACACCGTGTGGCGGGGCCTCGCGCGAGTGCATTCCGAGCGGGCGGATTACAACAGCGCGGAAGCGGCCGCCGAAAGGGCGCTTGCGCTCGCGCCGGACAATGCCGACTGCTGGACCATGCTCGGTACCGTGCAGGCTTGGGGCCTGCGCCCGGAGAGAGCGCGGACCTCATTCGAGCGCGCCCTCATGTTCAAGCCCGACCAGCCCAGAGTCGCACTCTCGCTCGGCCACGTGCTGAAGACGATCGGCGAACGGGGGGACTGCGAACAGGCGTACCGGCGCGCTGCCGAACTCGACCCCGGCCTTGGCGAAGCCTGGTGGAGCCTCGCCGACCTGAAGAATTATCTGTTCGACGACTCGGAGATCGAACGGATGAAGTCGGGTATCGCGATGCGCCACCCGGACCCGGCACAGCGGGCGGCCTTTCACTTTGCGCTGGGCAAGGCGCTCGAGGATCGCGGCGATCACGATGACGCATTCGCGCAGTACGCGGCGGGCAATGCCGTCAAGCATCAAGACGACCCGTTCGACAGCGCGGCGCTGATCGATCGTTGCCGGCGGATCGAAGCGGTCTGTACGCGGGAGTTCCTTGCCGCCCGCGCGCCCAGGGGACCGGCCGCCGCAACGCCGATTTTCATCGTCGGACTGCCCCGGTCCGGCTCCACGCTCATCGAACAGATTCTGGCCAGCCACTCCGCCGTGCAGGGCACCATGGAGCTTCCCCAGATTCAGAACTACACCCGGGAACTGGATGCAAACGGCGGCTATCCGGAGGTGCTGGCCTCCATGGCGACGGCCGAACTGGCCGCGCTGGGCGAGCGCTTTCTGCACGAAACCCATCCCTACAGGGGCGGCGCGGAGCGCTTCATCGACAAGATGCCGAACAATTTCTTCCACCTGGGCCTCATCCACCTGATGCTCCCGGGCGCGGTGTTCGTCGATGCGCGCCGCCACCCCCTGGACTGCTGTTGCTCCCTGTTCAAGCAGAACTTCGCACGGGGCCAGACGTTCAGCTACGACCTCGACATTCTGGGCGCCTATTACCGGGAATATCTTGACCTCATGCGCCATTGGGAGGCGGCGCTGCCCGGGCGGGTGCTGCGCGTGCAATACGAGTCGCTCGTCGAGGATACCGAAGGGCAGATTCGGCGCCTGCTCGATCACTGCGGGCTACCGTTCGAGGAGGCATGCCTGCGTTTCCACGAGACCCGGAGGCCCGT
>CAZWZH010000128.1:0-4086 GCA_964638775.1 uncultured Pseudomonadales bacterium | reverse complement strand
CTAGTGTCCTGTCCCATAAGTTTCTTGCATTTCAGAGTTCGCTCGGTGCGCCAATGCAAGGCGCGGCCCGCAGCCAATATCAAGCATATTGGCAAGGGTCGCAACGCCGCAGTGGCGCACCGAGCGAACTCCCGAAGGGCGCGCCGCACGGGGCCTGTGGCGGCGTTGCGACCCTTGGCAATGGGGCGGGCCATTCCCGGCGGGCCGCGCCTTGCCACAGGCCCCGTGCGGCACGCTGAAATGTAAGAAACTTATGGGACAGGACACTAGGTACCGCGCACTCCGGCAAGGTCAATCGCTTAAATCGGCCCACCGTTCCGGCCAGGATTCAACCACGTTCCCATTCGTCAGGAATTGCTGGTCGAATTCACCGTCGACCTCGCACTCTACAAAATCGCAAATGGCAAACCTGTCGTTTGCGAAGTGTGCCACTACGCATTGGTCCGCCTGCGGCAGTTGATTCTCGGTTCTGATCCATCTCAGTTTGTTTAAATCGACCCACCACTCTGGCCAGGATTCAACCGCGTTCCCATTCGCCAAAAATTGCTGGACGAATTCACCATCGATCTCGCACTCTACGAAGTCGCAAACGGCCAACTTGCCGTTTGCGAAGCGCCCGAGCACGCGCAAATCGACCGGAGGCAGTCGGTTTTCGGTTCTAACGAGACTCAACATTCGAATACCTCATCGTGCCTTGTGTGGCTTCGCACTATTGGGGCGGTACGCAGGCTTGCGTTGCCACTGATCTAGCCCCCAACCTCGGACCGATTGTAGCGAGAAAACCTCCGCCGCTCACCCGGAAACAACCATTGTACTCGTCAATTGGCGCGCATTTCCTGGGTTCGCAGGTTGTCCCCTGCACGTGCGCGCTCCGGGTGCCGGGGCGAGTGCTGTTAGCGGAGTTCCTGCGCGTAGGTGCGGGCCAGGCCCGCGGCCGAGGTGTCGGGGTGTTCGGCGATGACGCGGTTCAGGTACTCGAGCGCGCGTTCGTTGTCGTTCAGGCGATGATGGACCACGCCCAGCTTGTAGAGCGCGTCCGGCGCCTTGCCGTGGCCCGGGTACAGGGTGAGCACCTGGGCGAACGACTGCCGCGCCATCTCCACGTCTTCCATGGCCAGGTGCAGTTCCCCCAGCCAATAGAACGCATTGGGGGTGAACTGGCCGTTCGGATAGCCGGCAATCAGCCGGTTGAAGGCATCGGCGGACTCCTCGTACCGGCCTTCCTGCATCATGTTGAAGGCGGCGGTATAGGCCTCCCGCTCCGGCGGGGCGGAGCCGGCCGGGGGCAACGTCGCCCGGGGCGTGGAGGGCATTGAGGAGCCCTGCCTGCCGGGCGTTGCGGCTGCCGGCCCCTGGCCGCGCAGCGCCACCAGGCGCTGGTCGAGATCGATGTACTGCTGTTGCTGCTGGCGCGTCAGGCGTTCGATCCGGTACGCCTGTTCCTCGACCTGGCCCCGCAGTTCCCGCACTTCCTGCTGCAGTACCTGCAGGCGGTGGAAAAGCTCGCCGAGCCGTGCCGTATCGGCGCCTTGGGCAACCGCTCTTTCGCCAACCGCCGAGGATTCCTTGACCGGCACCTGTGCAACGGCGGCGCCAACGGTGCCGCCGGCCAGGATGAGCAAAATCAGTAACTGCAGCAGGGCGGCCGGCCTGTGAGAGACGCCGCAGCCGACGAACACGCCGCCGCACTGCGGCATTGAAAGTTTAGCGATAGATCATTACCGCGCGGCGGTTGCGAGCCCAGGCGTCCTCCCCGGAACCGGGGTCGTCCGGGCGTTCCTCGCCGTAGCTCACGGTCTCGACCCGCGAGCCGGAAACACCCGCTGCCGTGAGGAAGCTGCGCACCGCGTCAGCGCGCCGCTCACCGAGGGCCAGGTTGTACTCGCGGGTGCCGCGCTCGTCGCAGTGGCCTTCGATCACCACCCGGCGGCTGGGATTGCCCTGCAATACCTCGGCATGAATCTGCAGCGCCTCGAGGTCGGAGGAACTGATGACGGCGCGGTCGAATTCGAAGTAGAAGACCCGGTTCAGCAGCCTCGTGGTGCCCGGTACGTAGGGTTGCATTTCACCATTGAATGCCGGCGGCGGCGGTGGCGGCGGCGGTGGCGGCGGCTGTTCCACCACGGGCGCCGGTTCCGGCGCGGGCGGCGGCTCCGGTGCCTGACTCTCGCAACCCGCGATCACCAGGCCCACAAGCAATAGAGCCAATATTCTGAATGGCTGCTGAAACATCTGTTTCTCCTATGCGTTCCTTACTGTCTTGTCTTCTGTTTTGTTTTAACGGGATGTTTTAACGGGACACCCTGGCCGCTGAGCGGCTCGACCGAATCAATCAAGCGTGTCGATAAACGGCGACCACGCGGGCTCCCGTACATCCCCGGACGACGACGGTAACCGATATTTCACCCGCCCATCGATCGAAACGACGGCAAGTATACCCCTACCCTGTTCCTTAGTCGCGTAAATTAGCATGGTTCCGTTGGGGGCGAGCGACGGCGATTCGTCCAGGCGGGTCTCGGTCAGAATCCTCAAGTCGTCCCGCTCCAGATCGAGCCAGGCCACGTGGTCGATGCCGTTGGCCCGATGCACGAAAACCAGGTGCGCGCCGTCGTCGAGCAGGCGGGCGCGTGCGTTGTACGGCCCGTGGAAGGTGAGCCTCTCGATGAAGTTGGTGGCCAGTTCCACCTGGTAGATCTGCGGGCGGCCGCCCCGGTCGGAGGTGAACACCAGGCTCTTGCCGTCCGGCGTCCAGCTCGGCTCGGTGTCGATGCCGTGGTGACGGGTGATCTGGCGCAGGCGGCGGTCGCTCAGGTTCATCACGTAGATCTCGGGGTTGCCGTCGCGGGAGAGCACCAGGGCCAGGGTGCGGCCGTCGGGGGAGAAGACCGGCGAGCCGTTGATGCCGGGGAAACTCGAGACGAATTCCCGGCTGCCCGAAGCCACGTCCTGCAGGATGACGTTGGGGCGGCCCGTCTCGAAGGAAACGTAGGCCACCCGGCCGGCGTCCGGCGACCAGCTCGGCGACATGATGGGTTCGTCCGACGACAGCAGCGTGCGCGACCGGGCGCCGTCGGAATCGGCAAGCTCCAGGCGGTAGGTGGCGTAACTCGTGCCCGCGTTCTGGGCGAGCACGTAGACGATCCTGGTGGAGAACGCGCCCCTGATGCCGGTGATGGCCTCGTACACCACATCCGAGATGCGGTGCGCGAGGTCGCGCCAGGCATCGAGCGGGGCGGTGAGCCGGTCTTCCGCCATGAGCCGGCCGTTGGCGACGTCGTGCAGTTCCCAGGCCACCGAGACGTTGCCGTCGAATTCCCGGTCGACGCGGCCGATAACGAGATACTCGGTCTGCAGGATTCGCCAGTCGCGGAAGAAGACTTCGCTGCGCTGGGTGGGAAACGAGAGCATGTTGCGCCGCTCCACCGGCGCGAACTGGCCGCTGCGGGCGAGATCGAAGGCGACGATCTCGTCGATCGGGTCCTGTCCGGCAAGCTCGGGGGCCTGCCGGAACGGGACGATGGCGATCTTTGTCTGCGTGTCGTAGCCGGCATCGATGACGATCGTATCGAGGCTTTCCTGGCCTACTGCCACCGCCGCCGAAAAAAGAAGAGCGCCCGCCCCGGCAGCGAGTTTCCACACCGATTTCACCTCAGTAGATCCTCCGGTCTGAACAGGAGAGAAAATTGACGGAAGTGTCGTTCGAATATCTCCGACTCGGCAGGAACCTCGAACTCCCTTGCCTTGTTCACCGCCGCCTCCGCCGAGCGGTCGAATTCGGCGTTGCCGCTCGATTCGACCACCGTCACGCTCATGACCCGCCCGGTCGGTATCAGTTCCACGAGCAGCTTTGCCTGCATGCCGAGGCGTGCGCTCAGCGGCCGGGACCAGTTGGCGACGACACGCTGGTAGATGCCGAACCGGTAGCTTGCGGCGACCTGCTCGTCGTCTCCCTCGGCGAGTTCGCCGGCCTCGGTTTCCAACGCCTGGGCGAACGACTGCCGGGCGAGTTCCTGAAGGCGCTGACGCTGCTGCTCGAGTTTCCGCTTCCGCTCCTCTTCACGCCGGTCGACGGGGGGCGGTTTGGGC
>CAZWZH010000127.1:0-12429 GCA_964638775.1 uncultured Pseudomonadales bacterium | reverse complement strand
CCCCGGCCCAAGCGCCCGGCCCGGCCGGCACCGGGATCGCGGACTATGCCCCTGGCGGCAACGCACCCCGGGGCAAACCCGGCTGATGGGCACTACCCTCTCCCGAGCCGGGCTGTTTGCGCCCCTCGGCATCTTCCTCCTGGTTCTCCTGATCGGCTACTACGGCTTTCAACTGGAAGACCCCCACCGGTTGCCCTCGGCGCTGCTCGGCAAACCCTTCCCGGAATTCGAAGCGGGCCTGCTGGACCCGGCGCCAGGCGTTCCGGCAAACCTCCGGGTGAGCCGCAACGACCTGCTCGGCGATTCCCTGCTCGTCAATGTCTGGGCAACCTGGTGCCCGACCTGCAAGGCCGAGCACGACGAACTCATGCGCATCCGCGCCGAAACCGGCCTCAGGATCGTCGGCGTCAACTACAAGGATGACCCGGACGCGGCCCGGCGGTGGCTGCGCGAATTCGGCAACCCCTACGACTTCAACATCCTGGACAGCGACGGCAGCCTCGGCGTCGAACTCGGCGTATACGGCGCCCCGGAAACCTTCCTCCTCGACCCGGCCGGAACCATCGTCTACAAGCGCGTCGGCGAGATCACCCGCCAGGTCTGGCTCGAAGAACTGGCGCCGCACATCGAACGGATCCAAGCCATCGATGGTTAAACCGGAAATCCGAGAACGTTCACAACCCGGCCGCTTGGGACGCCGACGCACGAGAAACACTGTTTCGTTGTGGGATGAGAGAGCGGGTATGAGGTGCCGGCCTCCGGCACCTTTAAAGCACCCCTGCGCCCTCGAATTCCACGACAACGCGTCCGCTTGGCGTGCCGGATACCCGTACCGCATACCTGCTCTCGGCGCCTGATCGAAAAGGCTGTTCGAAATTCAGTTGAATCTATAAAAATAAAATAAAAACAATGAGTTGCAAATATGTTCAATGAGAGCTTACGAGAAGTTGTTGCAGCATGCCTGCTATGCGCCCTGACGGTCAGCGGAATGGCCGCGAGCCCAGTGGACGTCCATCAGTTTCCGGATGCCGAAAGCGAACGCCGCTACCGCGCGCTCGTGAACGAGTTTCGCTGCCCCAAGTGCCTGAACGTCAACATCAGCGGCAGCGACGCACCCATCGCCCAGGACCTGCGCGCGGCGGTATACCGGCTCGCCGTACTGGAAGGGCGCTCGGATCGGGAAGTGCGCGACTTCCTGCAGGCCCGCTACGGCGATTTCGTGCTCTACGACCCGCCCCTGAAACCCGGCACGCTGCTGCTGTGGCTCGGCCCCGGGCTTTTCGTGAGTCTGGGCCTCGGCCTCGTGGCCTATCGGCTGCGCCACCAGCGCGCGGCGGTGCTCGATGCCGGGGACCGCCGCCGGCTGCGGGCAATCCTGGACGAAGAATGACCTTCTGGATACCCGCAACGCTGCTTGCACTGGCGGCCATGGGCTTCGCGTTGGCGCCCTTCCTGCGGCGCAACCCCGGCCGTTCGACCCGGGAGTCGGCGCATCCGGGCGACGATGCCCGGGGTGCGGGCACCGATTCGTTTCCCGGGGATGTCCGCGATGCGTCCACCGGCCGTGACCTCGCGCTCCGCGCCCTGTACCGCCAGCGCCTCGAGGAACTCGAGGAAGAGGCGGCCTCCGGGCTCATCGAGGCATCGAACCGGGCAGAGGTCGAACAGGAACTCGACCGGGGCTTGCTCGATGAGTTCGCCGGCCGGAGTGCCGCCCCGGAACCGGCCGGTTCCCACGCGGCGGCCGGCAGACGCGGGCCGACCTGGCTGCTGCTGGCGGTCCTGATACCGCTACTGACCCTGGCGCTTTACCTGCAGGTCGGCGAGCCGGACGCCGAACTGCTGCAAGGCGCAACGGCGGTGCTGGAACTGGACCCGGAGCGCGACCGGCTGGAACTCGACCGCTGGCGCGTCCTGCTTGCCGAGCGCGTCGAGCGTGCACCGGACGATGCGCAGAGCCGTTACCTGCTCGGGCGCATCTACCTGAACGACGGGGAGTTTGGGCTGGCGGCCCAAGCCTTTTCCCGGGCCCGGGATGTCATGGGCGACGATCCGGGCATCGACCTGGCCTGGCTGCAGGCGGTTTACCTGGCCAACGAGGGACGGCTGGGCGAGCCGGGCAGGGAAATCGCCGAGCGCATTCTCGGCCGTGAGCCGAACCACCCGATGGTGCTGGAGATGCTGGCGATCGATGCCTACCGCCGCGGCGACTACGCGGAATCGGTCACGCGCTTCAACCGGGCGCTGGGCAACGCCGCGGAGCCCCGGCGGCGCGCCGCCCTCGAGCTCTTTCTCAAGCAGGCCCGCTCTATGCTCGGCGATCTCGAGCCGAGCATCGACGTGGCACTGAATGCGCTGGAGACGCCGCCGGCATCGGCGACGCTGTTCGTCATCGCCCGCCCGGTCGGGGGCGGCATGCCGTTCGCCGTGGTGCGGCGCGCCGCCGCGCCGCTGCCGGACGCGGTGCGCCTCGATGACGCGGTCAGCATGAATCCGGCGCTGCCGTTGTCCGCCGCGGGCGAGATCGAAGTGGTGGTGCGCATCAGCCTGACCGGTGCGGCGGTGCGCCACCCGGGCGACTGGGAATGGCGGTCCGCGCCGCTGAAGATTGCCGGTGCGGGCACCCTGGCGCTGACGGCGGAAATCGCATCGCCCGGAACGGCCCGGCCGGAAGGCTGAAGGGGCGATACCACAGGCCGAGCCGAAAGCGGTGACCGGGCTCGAGATCGCGGGACTCGATTTCAATGCTTCTAATGCATTAGACTAGCGTTCCAGCGGCGTTCCCGCCGGGGTAGCGCCGTATGGGCCCGCATTGGCGAGCGTGGGGATCCGGTCAGGATTCACTCAAAGGCGGTCGCCGGTGCGATGATGCGTTCCTGGAACGCCTGCTACAGGTAGCGGAGTTCTATGCGCCTCAGGCAGATCAAGCTTGCAGGTTTCAAGTCGTTCGTCGACCCGACTACCGTCGCCCTCCCCGGAAATCGCTGTTCCATCGTCGGCCCCAACGGGGGTGGCAAGTCCAATATCGTCGACGCCGTGCGCTGGGTGATGGGGGAGAGTTCCGCCAGGCAACTCCGGGGTGAGCAGCTCTCCGACGTGATTTTCAACGGGTCCAGATCGCGCAAGCTTTCCGGGGTTGCGTCCATCGAGCTAATTTTCGACAACTCCGAGGGACGCATGGGTGGCGAATATGCCGCCTACGGGGAGATCTCGATCCGCCGGCAGGTGAGCCGGGATTCCCAGTCCGTCTATCACCTCAACGGTACCCGCTGCCGGCGGCGCGATGTCGCCGACCTGTTCCTGGGCACGGGTTTCGGCCCGCGCAGCTACTCCATCATCGAACAGGGCATGATCGACAAGCTCGTGCAGGCCCGTCCCGAGGAACTGCGGGTGTACCTCGAGGAGGCCGCCGGCATCTCCAGGTACAAGGAGCGCCGCCGCGAGACGGAGAACCGGATCAGGCACACGCGCGAGAACCTGGAGCGGCTGCGCGACACCCTGGAAGAAATGGGGCGAACCCTCGACCGCTTGCGGAAGCAGGCCAGGGCAGCCGAGCGCTACAAGGAACTGAAGGCCGAGGAAAGCCTGCGCACCGCCGAGCTGTACGCCATTCGCTATCTGGAGCTGTCCGCCCGGCTCGAAGCCCTGGACCGGGATCTGCGCAAGAGGGATGCGGAACTGGAAAGACTCAGGGCCGGATTGCGGTCGGTGGAGACCGAACTGGCCCAGGCGCGGGTGCAACACGAACAGGAGAGCGAAAAGTCGCGCGAGGAGCAGCAGTTCTTCTACAGCCTGCGCGAGGAAATCGCGCACATCGAGCAGACCCTCAAGCTGAACCGCGCCAGGATAGCGGACTTCGAACGGGAACTTGCGGAACTGCGCGTCAAGGCGGCCGAGACCGGGCGGCAGCTCGACATGGACCGGAAAGATATCGATGGCCTGCAGGCCGCCATTGCCGAGCTGACACCCGCCGTGGAAGCCGCCGAACGGGCCGACGCGGAGGCTTCCGCACAGCTCGGGGAGATCGAGCGGGCCTATGCCGCCTGGCAGGAAGAGTGGGACGGGTACAGCAGGGAGTCGGCGGAAGCGGCGCGCTCGGCCCAGATCCAGGCATCGCGAATCGAGCATTCCGAGGGTTTGATCGCCGGCCTCGAGGCGCGTATCGAGCGGCTCGCCCGGGAAGAACAGGCGCCCGCCGGCGTCGAGACGACGCGGGTAGACAGCCTGGCCGCCGAAATCGCGACGCACCAACAACGCCGCTCCACCCTGGAAGACGATGTGGAACGCTGCCTGAAGGAACTCGCAGCGGGCCGGGAGGCCATTCTCGTACGCGAGGCCGACCTCGACGAAGCCCGGCAGGACCTGCAGGCGATGCGCCATGAATTCGCAACCAGGCAGGCAGCGCAACAGGCGGCCCTGGGGCGCACCGACGAAGACGTGCGCGCCTGGATCGCGGCGCAGGGCCTCGACGAGGCGCCCAGGGTAGGCGAGACGCTGAGCGTGGTTCCCGGCTGGGAGCGGGCCGTGGAACTGGTGCTGGGCGAGTTCCTGCAGGGGCTGAGGGTGGACGATGCCGCAAGCCATGCGGCCGCCCTTTCGGTGTTGGGCGGCGGTCAGGTGGCTCTCGTTGAGGCCCGGATCGATGCGTCGGTGCAGGGTGATCTGCCCGGCCTCGGTTCCCTGATCCGCAGTTCGGACATGAAGCTCGGTTCCCTGGTGCACGGCGTATTCGCCGCGGAAACCGATGAGGTCGCCCTGGAGAGCCGCTCGACCCTCAATGCCGGCGAGAGCATCGTGACCCGCTCCGGTCTCTGGGTCGGGCCGGACTGGATGCGCAAGTTCCCGGAATCGGATGCCGAGGCGGGCATCATTCAACGCGCACAGGAACTGGACACCCTCGAAGTCAGGGTCGAGGAGGCCGAGCGCGCCGTTGCGGACCTGCAGGGCGGGCTGGATGCGGCACGGGAAGTTGTACGCGGCCTGGAAGAAGAGAGAGAACGCCTGCAGGCACAGGCGGACGAGACCAGCGAGGCTCTTTTCGAGTTGAAGGCAGACCACGGCGTTCAGCGGGTCAGGCTGGAATCGGCCGATGCCCAGCGGGAGCGTCTGCAGCGCGACCGCGAGGAACTGGAGCGGCAGCTCGAACTCGAAGGCGGGAGTCTGGCCAATGCCCGGCAGGAACTGGTGGCCGCCCGGCAGGCAGCGGAGCAACTTGCGCCGCAGGAGGAGACCCTGTCGCAGTCCAGGGCCCGGCTGCTCGAAGAACTTGACAGGGCGCGGCAGGCGGCCCGCTCCCGGCACGATGACTTTCATTCCCTCAACGCGGAGCGGCAGAGCCATGCCTCGCGCCTGGAGGCTATCGAGACGGCGCGGGAACGGCTGGTTGAACAGGCTGACGAGCTCGAACGCCGCCGGGTGACGCTGGAAGGGAATATTGAGCAGGCCGCCTCGCCATTGCCCGGCCTGCAATCCGACCTGGACACGAAACTCGCCGAGCAGCACGAGGCCGAGAATCGTCAGCGGGAAGTTCGAACCCGTCTCGGCGATCTGGCCGAGAACATCCGCAGGCTGCAGGCGGAGCGCGACGAGGCGGCCAGCGCCGTCGATGCCGCGCGGAGCGACCGGGAGACCGCCCGCATCGAGCGCCAGGGCCTGAACGTGGAGCGGAACAACGACCGGCAACGGGTGGAGGCGACGGGCCACGATCTGGCGGCGGTTCTGGACGGCGTTCCGGACGACGCGGCTGCCGGGGACTGGGAGCGGAAGCTGGAGAGCCTGGACAGGCGCATTCGCAGGCTGGAGCCCGTCAACCTGGCCGCCATCGAGGAATTTGGCGTGGAATCGGAGCGCAAGGCCTGGCTCGATGCGCAGCACGACGACCTGGAAAAGGCCCTGGACACCCTGCAGGGCGCCATTCGCAAGATCGATACGGAAACCCGCGCCCGGTTCAGGGACACCTTCGAGATCGTCAACGCCAATCTCGCGCAAGTGTTTCCCAAGCTGTTCGCGGGCGGGCACGCCGAGTTGACAATGACGGGCGAGGATCTGCTGGACACCGGCGTTTCGGTCATGGCAAGGCCACCGGGAAAACGAAACGCCAGCGTTCACCAGTTGTCCGGTGGCGAGAAGGCGCTGACCGCGGTTGCGTTGATATTCGCCATCTTTCAGCTCAATCCGAGCCCGGTATGCATCCTGGACGAGATCGATGCGCCCCTCGACGACAACAACGTGGCGCGCGTGGCCGACCTGATCGGGGAGATGTCGCGCGGCGTGCAGTTCGTCGTCATCACCCACAACAAGCTCACCATGGAAATGGCGGATCACCTGATCGGTGTCACCATGAGCGAGCCGGGCGTCTCGCGCCTGGTCTCCGTGGATATCGAAGAAGCCGCGGCGATGGCGGCTTCATGACGTGGATGTGAACCGATAGCGGCCCGGCCGCCTCGAGCCGCACCGCAGAGGAACGTGGAATCATGAATATCGAAAACATCGACATCAAGGATCTGGTACTGATCGGCGGTGGGCTGTTCACGCTGGCGATCATCGTTCACGGCATCTGGCTGGCCTGGCGCTCCCGCCAGGAGCCCTTGCGCCTGGATATCTCGCCCGACCTGGTTCCGGAGGACGAAGACGACCTGGTGCGGCTCCGGGGCGAGTTGCCGAACGGCGGCGGCCGTCCCGTCCGGCCGGTGCAGCGGGATCTCGATTTCGCCGAGACCGTACCGGTTCTGCTCAACCCGGTGACCCTGCCCGCGGCGGAGGAAACGGAGCTGGTGGCGGAGGCCTCTCGATGGGCGGACGCCGAATCGCCGGAGGCGCCGGAAACCGGAGTCCCGAATGAGGAGCCGCCACCGATTCGCGCGGGAATCGCGGAACCGCAACTGCCGGATACCGGGCCGATTGTGGCGCAGGACCCGAACCGCTCGCGGTTCGGCGATCGCAGGGAGTCGCAACCGCCGCGGGATTCGCGCCCGGCGCCGGCGGACGCGGGTGGCGGGGAATTGCTGGTCATCAACCTGTTCGCGCGGGACGGGGAGCAGTTCGGCGGAAAGGCAATGCTCGCCGCCATGCGTGGACAGGGACTCAAGTTCGGCGAGATGAACATCTTTCACCGGTTCGACCGCCTCACCCGGGAAATTCTGTTCAGTGTGGCCAACGTGGTGGAACCGGGCTACTTCGACCTGGCGGAGATCGAGGACTTCGTCTCTCCCGGGCTGGTATTCTTTCTGCAACTGCCCGGGCCCGAACATCCGGGCGAGGTGGTGGAAGACATGATTCGCATTGCCCGCGCCATCGCCGATGAACTCGGCGCCGTGTTGAAAGACGAGAACATGAACGTGCTCACCCCGCAGACCGCCGAGCATTACCGGGAACGGGTCGCCGATTTTTCGCGTCGCCGGCTTTCCAGGCGCGTCGGGGCGGCCTGATGCCCTGCAATGGCTCCTCAGCCGGTGATGGACAGGATTGAAAAACTCCGTGGGCTGATTCACCACCACAACCACCGTTACCACGTTCTGGACGCCCCGGAGATCGCCGATGGGGAGTTCGATGCGCTGTTCGATGAACTGGTGGAGCTGGAACAGCGGCACCCGGAACTGGTAACGGGCGACTCGCCGACCCAGCGCGTGGGTTCCGAGCCTCTCGGCGAATTTGCCTCCGTCACCCACCCCGTCGCCATGCTGTCCCTCGAAAAGGTGAGCGACGGGGACGAGTTGTCCGACTGGGTCGCCCGCCTGAGCGCCCGGCTCGACGGAGAGCCCATGGCCTTCACCTGTGAGCCGAAGATCGACGGCGTCGCCGTGGCGCTCACTTACGATGCGGGCCGCCTTGCGCTGGCGGCGACCCGCGGTGACGGGCAGACCGGCGAAGACATCACGGCCAACGTGCGCACCATCGGCGCCGTTCCGTTGCGCCTGACCGGGCGCGGATTCCCACCGCGCTTCGAGGTGCGCGGCGAAGTCTATATGACCCGGGACGACATGGAGGCATTCAACGAGCGCGCCCGGGCCGCGGGCGAAAAACCCCTGGTCAATCCCCGCAACGGCGCGGCCGGCAGCCTTCGCCAGCTCGACCCGCGCATCACCGCCGGCCGGCCGCTGAACATGTACTGCTACAGCCTGGGGTGGGTCGAGGGCGCCCGGCCGCCGGAAACCCAGATGGAAGCGCTGGAGCGGCTCGGTGCTTGGGGCCTGAGGACCAATCCGGCCGTCGAACCGGCCGACGGCCTGGAAGCGTGCCGCCGTTACGTCGACGCTCTGGCGGAACGGCGCCAGGCCCTCGCCTACGACATCGACGGCGCCGTCATCAAGGTCGACTCCCTCGACCAGCAACGGCGCCTCGGGGCCGTCACGCGCAAGCCGCGCTGGGCGGTGGCGTACAAGTATCCCGCCGAGGAAGCCACCACCAGGGTGCTTGCCGTCGAGTTCCAGGTGGGCCGGACGGGCGCCATCACCCCGGTGGCCAAGCTGGAACCGGTGTTCGTCGGCGGCGTGACGGTAAGCAATGCCACGCTGCACAACATGGACGAGATCGCCCGACTCGATCTCAGGATCGGCGATGCGGTGATGGTGCGGCGGGCGGGCGATGTGATACCTCAGGTCGCTTCGGTGATTGCCGGCCGGCGCCCGGAGCAGGCGCCCGGCGTGGACCTGCCCGATACCTGCCCCGCATGCGGCAGCGCCATCGTGCGTCCGGAGGAGGAAGCGGTGGCGCGTTGCAGCGCCGGGCCGGCGGTCTGTCCCGCCCAGCGCAAGGAGGGCCTGATGCACTATGCGTCGCGCCTGGCCATGGATATCGAAGGGCTCGGCGAAAAGCTGATCGATCAACTCGTCGAGAAGGAAATGGTGGCGGCGCCCGCGGACCTGTTTGCCCTTGAACAGGAAGAACTCGCGGGACTGGAGCGCATGGGCGAGATCTCCGCCCGAAACCTGCGTCATGCCCTTGAAAGCAGCAAGGAGACCACGCTGGCCCGGTTCATCTACGCCCTGGGTATCCGGGAAGTCGGAGAGGCCACCGCCCGGAACCTGGCCGAGCACTTCGGCAAGCTGGAGGCGCTGCGGGACGCGGACGCTGAAACGCTGGAGGCGGTGCCGGATGTCGGCCCCGTGGTGGCGGCGAATATCGCCGGCTACTTCGACGACGCCGCCAATTCGCAAGCGGTGGATGCGTTGGTCAAGGCGGGGGTCAACTGGCCCGATGTGGAAATCGACACGGATGCCAGGCCGCTGGAAGGGGAGACGTGGGTGCTGACCGGTTCCCTCGAGAGCATGACCCGCAACGAAGCCAAGGTGCGCCTTGCCGCCCTGGGCGCCCGGGTGGCCGGTTCGGTGTCGGCGAAGACATCGCGGCTCGTGGCCGGCGAGCGGGCCGGCAGCAAGCTCGCCAAGGCCAGAAGCCTGGATGTGCCGGTGATGGACGAAGCGGAGTTCGCCGCGTTTCTTGAGTTTCTTGAGTTTCCTGAGTAAAAGCCCGGCTAACCCGACCAGGTCACCTGGTAGATCACGCCTTTCTGGTCTTCGGCGATCAGCAGGCTGCCGTCGGGCGCTGCGAGCACATCGCTCGGGCGGCCCCAGTTGACCTGCCCCTGCAGCCAGCCCGTTATGAACGGCTCGTAGCTCGGTTGATCGCCGTCAAAGACGATGACGCTGACCTGATAGCCGACCTTGCCGGAACGGTTCCAGGAGCCGTGCTCGGCGATGAAAAGCGCATTGCGATAACGCTCGGGGAACTGTTCGCCCGTGTAGAAGTCGATGCCGAGGGCGGCGGAATGAGCCTGGATTTCCACCACCGGCGGCACGTAGTCGGCCGGGTCGGCATCCCTGCCGAAATCGGGGTCGAGGATGGCTGTTGCGTGAACGAACGGATAGCCGAAGTGCTGCCCCGGTTCGGTAAGCACGTTCACCTCCTCTGGCGGCACATCGTCGCCGAGCAGGTCGCGCCCGTTGTCGGTGAACCAGAGTTGCCGGGTGCTCGGATGCCAGTCGAAGCCGATGCTGTTGCGCACGCCGCGGGCCACGATCTCGGTGTCCCCGCTGGCCGGGTCCATGCTCAATATCGTGGCGAAGCGGGGATCTTCCGACAGGCACATGTTGCAGGGCGCGCCGACGGGGAGGTAGAGCCGGCCGTCGGGGCCGAACTTGAGGTATTTCCAGCCGTGGTGCCGGATGTCCGGCAGCCGGTCGGTGACTACCTGGTAGGTGGCGCCGGGCGCGAGCCGCTCCGCGATCGCAGGGAAACGCAGGACGCGGTTGAGGGCGGCGACGTAGAGGTCGCCGTTGCGCTCGGTCACGCCGCTCGGCAACGGGAGGCCTTCGGCAAGCACGATGACCTCCGGCCGCTCGCTCGTGAGGGCTTTGGGCACGGCATAGACATTGCCCCTGGTCCAACTGCCGACGAACAGGGTGCCATCGGCGGCAAGGGCCATCTGGCGGGCGTTGCCCACCGCGTCGGTGACGATGCGGATCTGGAAACCGTCGGGCAGTTTCAGTTTGCCGAGGTCCGCCCGGCCGCTGGCCGTACCCAGCAGCAGGGTCCCGAGCAGCACGGGAATCAGCGTACGCACACGGTACATATACTCGCCCCGCCCGCCGAAGGAAACCCCTGGTTTCCTGCTTTCAGGATGCCTTGAGGGCGCTGGGGAGCCCGGGAGCGAGCAGCAGTTCGCCGGCGCCCGAGCCCGCGCCCCGATAGACGATTTCGCCGATCTCCACGACCGACTCGCCGCTCTCGTTCAAAACGGACGACGCCTCCCTGACCTGATCGCCAGGTACGCAAACCACGAAACCGATGCCGCAGTTGAATGTGCGGAGCATTTCCGGCTCGTCGATGTTGCCGGATTTCTGGAGCCAGTCAAAAACGCTCGGACGCTGCCAGGCATCGAGGCGGACGAGGGCGGCCAGGTTGCCCTTGGGAACCATGCGCGGGACGTTTTCCACCAGGCCGCCGCCGGTGATGTGGGCCATGCCGCGCACGTCGACCTTGTGCAGAAGGCGCAGGACAGACTTTACATAGATGCGCGTGGGCGCCAGCAATCGCCGGCGCATCTCCGCGCTGGGCCGGCGCCCGTTGAGGGCGAGAACGGCGCGTATCAGGGAGAAGCCGTTGGAATGCGGCCCGTCCGCGGTCAGCCCGAGCAGGCGGTCGCCCGCCGCCACCCGGCTGCCGTCGATGATACTGTCGCGTTCGACCACGCCGACGCAGAACCCGGCCATGTCGTAGTCGCCATTGGCGTACAGGCCCGGCATCTCGGCCGTCTCGCCGCCGGCAAGGGCGCACCCCGCCTCCCGGCAGCCGTTGGCGACGCCGCCGATGACCTGCTCGGCGACATCCACGTCGAGCCGCCCGGTGGCGTAATAGTCGAGGAACAGGAAGGGCTCGGCGCCTGTGACGAGCACGTCGTTGGCACACATGGCCACCAGGTCCTGGCCGATGGATTCGTGGTTGCCGTAGTCGAGGGCCAGCTTGAGCTTGGTGCCGATGCCGTCTGTCGCGGTGGCGAGCACCGGACGCGTGTAGCCGGCGGGGATTTCGGTCAGCGCGGCGAATCCGCCCAGGCCGTGCAGGGTTTCGGGCCGGTAGGTCGATCGGCACGCGGCGGAAATGCGCGTTACGAGTTCGTTGCCCGCGTCGACATCGACACCGGCTTCTCGATACGTCAGGCCCATGCCGGCAGTATAGCGTGGAAGTTCCCGCAATGTGTGAAGTTCGTAGAAATTTTGCACGGTTTTGTGCGGGCGCGGCTGACGATTCGGTTAAAATCCGGCACCTGCCACACAGGAGCCATACGGGGTGATGCGCCATCCCGATGAGGAAGCGGCCGACGGGTGTGAAGTTGACTCGTTTTACAGGAAAGCCGGTGACTGAGAAGTCCGGTTCGATCAGCCGTTCGATCGGCAGGCGAGCCCTGGCGGGCGTATTGGCGCTGGCCGGGTGGCTGGCGGCGGGGCCGGTACCGGCCGCACCCGTGCCCTGGCTCTACGATGTGGACGTGGCTGTGGAAGGGCGTACTCCCGCCGCCCGTCTGGCGGTGTCCGGCGTGGCGCTGGCGGAGGTTCTCTCGAGGGCCAGCGGCCTGGCGCACGTCCCGCGCAACGCCAGGGTACGTGAGGCGCTCGGCCGGCCCGAGGCGTTCTACAACCGGTTCGTGTTCCTCGAAAACGGCGAACTGCGCATCCACTTCACGCCTGGTGCGATTCTCGGGCTGCTGGACGAGGCCCGGTTGCCCGTCTGGTCGGCCAATCGGCCGCAAACCATGGCCTGGCTGGTGGTCGAGGATGAGGGAAACCGGCGGGTCGTCGACGGCGAACACCCGTTGGCCCGGGCGTTGTCGGCACGCGCGCGGCAACGCGGCCTGGTGCTGAAACTGCCCCTCATGGACCTTGAAGACCGGATGCGCGTCCGGCCCGCCGTGGTGCGCGGGCGCCTGTTCTC
>CAZWZH010000126.1:0-2673 GCA_964638775.1 uncultured Pseudomonadales bacterium | reverse complement strand
CCCTCGCGCTCCCCGGCTAAGGGCTTCCCAACCAGTTGCGGTGGAACTCCCCGCCCTTCATCACCACGGGAATGTCGGCCCCGTCGCTCTCGAGCACCTTGAGGTCCTCGAGCGGATTGCCGTCCACGACCAGGATGTCGGCGTAGGCGCCCTCGGCGATCTCGCCGATGTCCCCCTTGGCGTCGAGTATCTCCGCGTTCACGCCCGTGACCTGGCGCAGGATCTCGAGGTTGCTGAAGACGGGCTTGCGCAGGCCGAACTCGGTGCACTGCATCTTCTGCAGCGGCGCGCCGATCAGGTCGGTGCCGAAGCCGACCCGCACGCCCGCCGCCTTCATGTGGCGGAGCCGGTCGATGGCCTCGTCCTTCACCATGTCGAGCTTCGCGAGGGATTCGTCCGGGTAGCCGAGTTCCCTGCCGTGCTCGACCAGCGCGGCCATCACGGCCAGGGTCGGCACGATGTTGGTGCCCGCCTCCGCGGCCATGGCGGCGGTGTCCGGTTCGATCAGGGTGCCGTGCTCGATGCAGTGCACGCCGAGCCGGACGGCGCGCTTCAGCGCCCGGTCCGGGTGGATGTGCGCCGTGCAGTACACCTGGTGGTTCTCCACTTCCTCGACGATGGCGCGCACCTCCTCGTCGGAGAACTGGGTGCCTTCCAGAGGATCGGAGGTGGTGGAGATGCCGCCGGAGCCGGTGAACTTGATGAACGAGGCGCCCCGGCGGAGCTCCTCTCGTGTCGCCTTGCGCACGGCGTCCACGCCGTCCACCACCCAGCCCAGGGGATTGGCGAAACTGCAGCCGCACATCACCACCTCGTCGTCGTGCTGGTGATGATGGTGCTGGTGGCGCATGTCGAGGTGGCCGCCGGTCTGGCTGAGCGCGCGGCCGCAGAAGTAGAGCCGCGGCGCCTGGATGAGGCCGAGCTGTATGGCCAGCGATAGCCCGAAGTCGGCGCCGGCCGTATCGCGCACGGTCGTGAAGCCCCGGTCGAGGCAGTCCAGCAGCATGTTCGCCGCATGGTGGGCGAGCATCGTCATCGGCAGGTGCTGCGCGCGGGTGACGTTCAGGTCGTAGGCGTACACGTGCACGTGGGCATCGATCAGGCCCGGCATCAGCACGCGGCCGCCGCAGTCGATCACCTCCGCGCCGGGGTCCGGCGGGGCTGCGGAGACGGCGGAGATGCGTTCCCCCGTGACGGTGACGTTGACCCGCTCGAGCGCATCGTTCACCCCGTCGAAGACCTGTGCGTTCGTGAAGACGATCATGCCGTGCCGCTCGCGAATGGGACCATCGGATGGACGCAGCGCGGGGTCGTCACCCTCAAAGCAGCGGCACCGGGGCGTTGGTCACGGTGACGTCGCGGGGCGGGTCCATGTCGTGCAGGTGCCGGACGAAGTAGTCCCAGGTGCGCTGGATGACGTAACCCTCGCCCGCGGCGCCGTGGGTGCGGTTCGGCATTGCCAGCAGATCGTAGGGCTTGTTGGCCGCGACCAGCGCACCGATCAGCCGGAACGCCTGCACCGGGGGCACGTTCTCGTCCAGGTAGCCGTAGACGAGCAGGAGGCGCCCCTCCAGGTTGCCGGCGAGGGCGGTGATGTCCAGGGGCGCCCAGTTCGCAGGGTACTCGTCGGGCGCGGTGCGCTTGGAAGAGCCATCCTCGTAGACGGGTGCACCGGTCATCGTCTCGAAGCCGGGATAGATGGCGGCGTAGTCGTACACGCCGGCCCCTGAGACGGACACGTCGTAGAACGCGGGACGGCTCAGGATGGCCTGCGCCGCGAAGGTGCCGCCCCAGGACCAGCCGTAGATGCCAGCCCGTTCCAGGTCGATCTCGGGGTTTTGTTTGGCCAGTTGCCGGATGGCGGCGATATGGTCGTCGATGCCCACCTGCGTGAACTCGGTGTAACCGGCGTTCCGGAACGCGTTGCCGCGTGCCGGCGTGCCGCGCCCGTCGGTGACGGCGACGGCGAAGCCCAAGCGCGCCAGGGCGCTCTCGCCCACGGGATTCCTGCCCATGTGCGCCTCCATGAAGTTCCGCGGCGCCACGTAGACCTGCGGACCGCCGTAGGCGGAATCGATGACCGGGTGCTTGCCGCCGGGCAGCCCGCGGGACGGGGCGTAGTAGACGGTGGCGATGTCCGTCTCGCCGTCCGCCGCCTTGACGAGCTGACGCACCGGGGCCTGCCAGCCGGCGGCGTAAAGGGCGCTGGCGTCGGCGCGTTCCAGTTCGCCGACGATGCTGCCGTCCCGGGTCGAGCGCAGGACGGTGACCGGCGGCTGGTCCACCGTGGACCAGGTGTCGATGAAGAGGTCCAGGTCCGGCCGCACCAGCGGTTCGCCGGGCGCCGTCCCGTACAGCACGGTGAACAACGGGATCGGGTCCGCCGGAATCATGTGATCGGCGTTGTCGTCCGTCAGCAGGACCGGGTCGCCGCCATCCAGAGAGGCCCGGTACAGGTGCCGGTAGTAGGGGTCCCGATCGGCTTCGCGGCCCCCGGCGGTGAAATAGATCTCCCGCGCTTCCTCGTCCAGCGCGTGGATGTCGAATACCGCCCAGTCGCCGGAGGTGATGGCGCCCTTGAGCTCCCCAGTCTGCGCATCGTGGAGGTACAGGTGGCCCCAGCCGCTTGCGTCGGAGTACCACGCGACCTCGTCGCCGTCGCCGAGCAGGCGG
>CAZWZH010000125.1:0-6646 GCA_964638775.1 uncultured Pseudomonadales bacterium | reverse complement strand
TGAACGAAGCGGCGAGATCCAGGCGCAGGTTTTCCGTCAGGAGAGCGGTCACCTCGACTTCGGCGCCTTCGCCCGTGGCTTCGCCGGCGTTGACGATGGGCGTGAATCCGCAGGCGAGTTGCAGCGTCGTCTGGATGTCCTCCCAGTCGACACGGTAGACGGCGGCGTTCACGGTGGTACGGCCGTTGCCCAGGCTCCACTTGCCGCCCAGTTCGTAGTTCCAGAGGGTATCCGGTTCAGTGAGACCGAGGTCACCGAGTACGGCCAGTTCGGGACCGCAGGGCCCCGCCGGAACGGTCTCGTTGATGACACCGGTGCGGAAACCCTGTGCGGCCTGCACGTATCCGAAGAAGCTGTCATTGGGCGCATAGGACAACTGGAACTTGGGATTGACCCGGTCGGAGGACGCGTCGCCCTCATCGAGCAGCGGGAACGGAGACTCGGCGATGAGCCCCACCTGACTCTCGAAAAACTCGAGATCGGTCTCGAAGTAGCGTACGCCCGCGCCGATCTCCCAGTGATCGTTGAGCGCATAGGTGACCTCTCCGAAGAACGCGAGTTGCGTCTCATCGAAACTCTTGGCGCTTTCGAACAGCGGGCCGCCGGGGCCGAAAAAGGTATAGGACAGGCAGGACGGGCAGGCGTGGTCGATCAGTGACTGGGACGACGACTGCTCGTGTTTGGAGTAAAACGCGCCGACGAGCCATTGCAGTGCGCTGTCGCTCTCCGACTGCAAGCGAATCTCCTGGCTCAGGATTTCGTCGTCCTGGTCGTCGTTGAGCCCCCAGGGAAAGTAGACGCCGAAATTGAGCACCGGGAACGTCGAGGCATCGCGCCGCTGCCGGAGGTCGCGCTCCGTATAGGAGGTCGAGGAAATCAGGGAAACGCCTTCGAAACGATAGTCGACGACCAGGTTGGCGATGCTCAGGTCATCGCCGAGTTCCTGCCCTTGGAAATGGTCTATCCCGTGCGAGTTCGAGTACTTGCCGATCCTGGAATCGATGTCAGGCGATCCGGAACCCATCCTGCTGTCCTGTCCCATGTAGGTGAACCGCACGTCGAGTTGGTCGGTGAAGCGCCACAGGAGGCTGATCCTGCCCCCGGACGTATCTTCCTGATTGACATCCTTCGCGGTCGATGCGGGTACGCCGGGGGAAACGATGGTGCCGGGCGGGAAGGGTGCGCCGATGAACGCCACGCCGAATATGGCGCTAAGGTCGAATTGGGGGTTGCCGGGAAACTCGTTGTCCACGAAACCGGACAGCGAGTAGTCGTATCCCACAACCCGCACGGCGAGGCGGTCTTCGATCAGGGGCAGGTTCAGCATGCCCTCGAAGCGGGTGTTGTCGTCATCGCCGTGGGCGGTCGTCGACCAGCTTCCGCTTACCTCGACATCGGTTTCCTCGAGATTGGGCGCCGCCGGGATCAGGCGCACGGCGCCGGCAAGCGCATTGGCGCCGAACAAGGTGCCCTGGGGTCCGCGCAGCACCTCGAGCCGCTCCATGTCCACGAGCCGAGGGTTCGCGTTGCCGTTGATCTGCTGGCCTGTGTGGGTGGTGGGCACTTCGCCGAAGTAGGTGGCGACGGTGGGCGGCGAGCCGAACTCGCCGGTGCCGATGCCGCGGATCCTTATGCTGTTGCGGGCTGGTCCGGTATCTTCGACATGGACGCTCGGAAGGGTATTGAGGTAGTCGCTGAACTCGCGGAAACCCCGGGCTTCGATCTGGTCGCCGCTGATGGCGGATACGGCGAGTGGCACGTCTTGCACCGACGCGCTGCGCTTGGTCGCGGTCACCAGGATCTCCTCGAGTACCGGAGGCCCGTCGGCAAGGCAGACCGCCGCCGGCAGCGACAGCAGGCCGGTGACTCCACGAATCGCTCTCTTCATCCGTACCATGACCAACTCCCCGAAGGTTGCACACGGAACCGCAGCCTTGAGCTTATGGGTTGCGCGGGCTCCGTGCCTTTGCACGGAGGCAAGAGTTCCTTTGCGCGTGCGCATTGCCGCACCCCATCGGGCGGAGCCCACCGGGAAGTTGGGACCGATCGACTCAACCCTGCGAACTCGCGGCGTTCCCGTCGGATTCGGCTGCTCCCGCTTCCCTTCCCGGGCCGAGCCATCTTAGGGCATAGGGCAGCAGCAGGACAGCGCTGGCGAGTATCGCGGCGCCACCAAGCCAGACGACCCCGGACAGCTCGCCGCCGTCCGCGAAGTACCCGGCGAGCGCAGGGCCGGCGGCGATGCCAGCGGCCTGAAAGGGGGTGACCAGGACGATGTGCCGGTGGGCCCCGTCGAGCGCGGCGACGATGGCGACCAGGTACGGAATCGCAAAGTTCCAGAAGATCTGGAAGACCGTTGCGGCGACCAGGAAGGCGACTGCCGTCATGGATCCCTGCAGGAGCCAGAGGGCGGCGAGTTGCCCGACAACGACGCCCGCCAGCGGTAGCGCGCGTCCGTAGCGGCCGGCGATGAGGCTGGCGGCTATGGGGCCGGCCAACGCCAGGCTGACGGACACCGCGAGCGCCCTGCCGACCACTTCCGGGGGAAGCCCGGCCCCTGACCCCATGCGCTCGAGGTAGGCCCAGACGCCGCTCTGCGCAACGAAGAAGACGGTGTTGGCGGCCAGCGCCACGAAAACGTGCCCGTTGGCGCCGGACCCTCCGACGCGTTCGCGGGCCGAGGGCTCATGGCCCTGGACCAGTCGGGTTGCCGCTAGCAGTCCGAACGAGGACAGGACCGTCAGGAGACCGAACAGACCCGCAAGCCCCCAGCTACCGACCGCGCCCGGCAACAGCCAGAGTGCGGCGGTGCTGAAAGCGACCTGGGCGCCAATGGCCAGGGCGAAGGCACGGTCGGGGTTCTCTACCCGGGCCAGGTGAGCCATGCCGATGGCCATCAGATTTCCCGCAGCGAGACCCAGGACGCCGCGCAGCGCGAGCAGTGGAACAAAGCCGTCGACGAACAGGCAGGCGCCGTTGCCGGCCACCATGCAGGCGAGACTGACGAGGGCGACCCGCCTCCAGTCCGCGCGGCGTACCCACGCCAACGCGGCGATGGACGCGGCGAATATTCCCGCCAGGTCGGCGGAAGCGACCGCGCCGGCCTGCGCGGTGCCAAGGCCCCCAGTGTCGACCAGGGCGCCGACAAACGCCGGCAGTATCAAGAACACGCCACCGCCGGTCACGATGATGACGATGGTTGCCGCGATGGCTGCCGGCTGCGACAGGTTGGAAGGAGAGTCCGTGCGCATCATGGCGACTTTCCGAGGATCAGGTCGGCGCCGCGCTCGGCGACCATCAGGGTCGGGGCGTTGGTGTTCCCCGAGGTCAGCCGCGGAAACACCGACGCGTCGATGACGCGCAGCCCGGCGATGCCGCGCACTCGTAGTTGCGGATCGACCACGGCGCCGCTGTCGCTACCCATGCGGCAGGTTCCGCAGGGGTGGTCGCCCCGCCAGGCGGCGGCGCGCACGTACGCCGCCCAGGCCGCATCGTCCTCTGTCCCCGGTCCGGGAACCACCTCCCGCACCACGCGGCGCCCAAGTGGCTGGGCATGGACGATGCGGCGCGCCAGGCGGCCCGCCTCGGTGAGCGCGGCGACCGATCTGCGGGAACTCACCAGCTCATGCCGAACTATCGGAGGGTCCGCGGGGTCCGCCGAGCGCAACTCGATGCTGCCGGCGTTCTCGGGGTGCAGGAAGACGCTGCCAATGCCGATTCGGGGCGTGTTCTGTAACGTCCAGCGGGAACTGTCGATGCCGCGGTCCGCGCTGTAGCCGACGGGCATGAACACCAGTTGCAGATCGGGACGGTCCGCGGCGGTGGACGAGCGGACGAAAGCCTGGGCATGCCCCACGCAATAGGCGAGCGGTCCGCGGCCACGAATCAGCCAGTTCATGGCGTGGCCTATGGAACGGAAGGAAACGGGTCGTTCGCTGTTGAGCGTCGGCACGTTCACCGCCCAGTTCTGCATGATGCACGGGTGTTCCCGCAGATTTCGGCCGACGCCCTCCAGCGCGTGTTTCACGGCAACCCCCGCGGCTCGCAATTGGTCGGGTGGTCCGATGCCGGACAGCATGAGCAGCTTGGGCGAGACGAGGGCGCCGGCACTCAGGATGACCTCTCCGGCACAGTCCGCCTGATGAGTCTCGCCGCCCTTGTCGTACTCGACCCCCACCGCCCGCCCGTTCGCCAGCCGCAGCCGGTTGACGCGGGCGCCGGTTCGAACGGTCAGGTTGCGCCGGCTGCGAGCGGGACGCAGGTACGCCCGCGCGGCGGACTGGCGCCAGCCGCGGCCGATGTTGGCCTGCACCAACCCGACCCCGTCCTGGCGCTCGCCGTTGTAGTCCGCGGTGCGCCCGATCCCGGATTGTTTGGCGGCGGCGATGAACTGCTCCGTCAGCGGGTGCCCCACGCGCTCATTGACCACGCTCACGGGCCCGCTGACGCCGCGATAGGCGTCGCTCCCGCCTTCCCAGGCTTCCAGGCGCCGGAAGTAGGGCAGCACGCTCTCGTAGTCCCAGCCCGGGCAACCGGCCTGCGCCCAGTCCTCGTAGTCGAGGCGGTTGCCGCGCACGAACATCATGCCGTTGATGGCGCTCGAGCCGCCGAGCACGTTGCCGGCGGACCACACGTCCCGAACCCCGTTGCGCGACGGGTCGGGTTCCCCGGGGTAGAGCCAGTTGAACCTCTCGGCGCCGAACAGAAGCCCGGCGGGAACGGCAACGAGCGGAGAACGGCCGCGGCCCCCGGCCTCGAGCAGCAGCACCCGGTTGGCGCGGTCGGCGGACAGGCGGTTGGCCAGTACGCATCCCGCGGAGCCCGCGCCGATGACGACGTAGTCGTAGTCCGTGCGCATGCTGGTTGACCCCTCCCAAGGCGTTGATCGTCTCATATCGTCGTCGCGGGGCGTGGAACCGGTGCACCGGTGCGCCGCCAGGGCATCCGGCCCGGGGGCGCATCATATTCTCGCGGATATACTTGAGGCCGAAGGGTCAGAAAATCCTCGGCCACAGATCTCCGGAGTACTTATGCCGCTTGTGGAACCTCTTCCCGCCGATGCCGACCAACGCGTGACCAAGCTGTCGGAGTTCTTCGGCGGCCCGCTTGGTTTTACGCCGAACAGCGTGCTGACCATGCAGCGCAGGCCGGAGATTGCCCGTGCCTTCATCGAGTTGAACATTGCGGTGACCGAGCCCGTGCACATCGACAACCAGCTAAAGCGCATGATCGGCTACATGGCGAGCTTCGCGGCCGGCTGCCGCTATTGCCAGGCCCACCTGGCGCTTGGGGCAAGCCGCTTCGGCGCCAGCGACGAGAAGGTGGCGGCGCTTTGGCAGTACAGGACCAGCCCGCTGTTCTCGGCTGCCGAGCGGGCGGCGCTGGATTTTGCCCTCGCCGCGGCTAGCGTGCCCAACGACGTGACTGAACAGATCGCGGCGGAGTTGAAGAAGCACTACAGCGACGATGCCATCGTGGAAATCCTTGCCGAAGTGGCGCTGATGGGGTTTCTGAACCGGTGGAACGACAGCATGGGCACCGTGTTGGAAGCACAGCCAGCCAAGCTGGGCGAAGCGTTGCTGCGGCCGTCGGGTTGGTCGCCAGGGAGGCACGGGTAAGGGGTCGGCCGGGGCGACGGAACGGCCGCATGCACGTCATGATTGCCGGCGGTGGCATCGGGGGGCTGACCGCGGCGTTGTGCCTGCACGAAATCGGGGTGCGAGTATCGGTTTTCGAATCGAGCGGCGGCCTGGAGGAGCTGGGCGTCGGGATCAACTTGCTGCCCCACGCGGTCAAGGAATACGATCGCCTGGGCTTGGTGGGGCGCCTGCTCGAGAGCGGCGTCGAATTGCAGACCTATGCCTGGTTCAACAAGTTCGGCCAGCCGATCTGGTCGGAACCGAGGGGCCGCAATGCGGGCTACGACTGGCCACAGGTCTCCATTCACCGCGGCCACCTGCAAAGCATCCTGTCCAACGTGGCAAGCGAGCGCCTTGGGCCCGGTACACAGCACTGGAATCACCACCTCGCCACGGCCGAACAGATTGGCGACCGGGTGGTCCGGGCCACGTTCGTTGACCGGCGGAGCGGCGCGACCGTGGGGACCTGCGAGGCCGATGCGCTGGTCGGGGCGGACGGCATCCACTCGGCGGTGCGGGCCCTCCGCTACCCCGACGAGGGGCCCCCTCGCTGGAGCGGCAACATGCTGTGGCGCATGACCGTGGAGACGGATCCGGTACTGGGCGGCCAGACGATGATCGCCGTAGGTAATGCCCGCACCAAGATCGTCGGCTATGAGATCTCCCGGGCAGCCAAGGAACGGGGCAAGTCCCTCTTCAACTGGATTGCCGAGGCGCGGCTCGGCGAGCCGGGTAGCCCACTGCCGGAGCGCGAGAACTGGAACCGGGAAAGCAGCGTGGATGCGTTTCTCCCATACTTCGAGGACTGGCGCTTCGATTGGCTCGATGTACCCGACCTGGCCCGCCGTACCGGGAAGGTCTGGGTGTTTCCGATGGTCGACCGCGACCCGATCGACCGTTGGACTTTCGGCCGGGTTACCCTGCTCGGAGATGCCGCCCACCCCATGTGGCCGATTGGCTCCAACGGCGCTTCCCAGGCGGTGCTCGACTGCCGCTGCCTCGCGGAC
>CAZWZH010000124.1:0-3597 GCA_964638775.1 uncultured Pseudomonadales bacterium | reverse complement strand
CCGGACTGCAGCAGCGCCTTGGTGACGGCGAGAATCCCCTCGCCATGCAGTTCGCCGCCGTCGCCCAGGCGCAGCTTCTCGACTTCCCCGGCAAAGGATCGCTCGGCCATCTGCGGTGTCTCGCGTTCGTGGTTGTTGCGAGGCGTTCCGGAAGAGCGAACTAAGCCCGTCGGGAACGGCGCCTATTATGAACGATTGCGCGAGGCAAGCGGAGTTTGTGGCCGGGGCCGGTTCAGGTCAGCGCCTCGCGGTCAGTTTCCCGAATTGAACTCGACGAACGCTGCGATTGCTGCCCAGAGTTCGGGGGTCTCGAGCGCGATGTTGTGCGGACCGATGAATTCGACCACTTCGGGCTCGGTGGGAAGAATTTCCAGGAACGCGCGGGACTCGCGGTCCGGAACCACGTGGTCTCGCCGCGCATGGAGTATTAGAACGCGCTCCGGCAGTGCATCGAAGGCGAGCGTCGCGTCGATGTCCTGCTTCAGCAACCAGCCGACCGGCGCAAAGGGGTAGCGCCGCCGCGCGATGGCTTCGATGCTGCGATAGGGGCTCATCAGGATGATTCCGTCCACCTCGGTAGAGCGCGCCGTAAGCGCTGCGATACCGCTGCCCAGGCTGCGCCCGAACAGGATCACCGGCCGTTCCCCGCCGAGGCGCCGGCGCAGTTCGGCAACCACCGCCGCCGCATCGTCGATCACGTCGGCCGCCGTGGGCCTGCCGCCGCTGGTACCGTAACCGCGATAGTTCACCAGAACCGTCACCGCATCGAGACGCGCGAACAGGCCCGTGAGATCCGAAACCTCCTCGGCGTTGCCGCTGAAGTAAAACAGCAGCGGACCCTCGGATGCGCGATTCACGACCCAGCCGCGCAGCGTGACGTCGCCCCGTTCCACGGCCACGGGCTCCACGTGCGCCCCGACCGGCTCCTGCCCCAGCGGGCGCGGAAAAAACATCATGCGGTCCTGCAGCAGGTAGAGAAGCAGGCAGATGCCGAAATAGGCGGCGCCCACGACAAGTACGATTCGAATCAGCACGTCGATACCGATGCCCATTTCAGGATGTTACGCAAAATTCCATGCAAGTCAGCAACCCGGCGCGCCGGGACATGGACCCGTAAGGAACAGAAGCCCGCTGGGAGAGAGTAGGTGTGCGGTGCGGGGTCGCCACCGTTCGGGCGCAGCCCGAGCCGAAGCACCGCTTCGGCAGGTGGCGACGCCCCGCAACTTGTTGCGGGGCCGGGTATCGAACACCCACCGCCCCCAAACAAAGAGCCTCCGCTTGGCGTGCCGGATGCCCGTACCGCATACCTGCTCTCGGAGCCCCGGAACGAAGCAACATCCCCACGCCATTCAGCCCGTCACCGTCCGGTGCAACGGCTTGCGCGGGCCGAGTTCCACGGGCTCGCCCACCCAGGCGCCGATGTTCTCGCCGCTACGGCCGTCCTTGATCAGGTCAATGAGTAGACCGGCGATCTGTTCCGGGCGCATCCAGGTCTCCACCAGTTCCACCGGCGGGTCGCCGTCCCACAGCCCCCGAAGCATCGGCGTGTCGACGGCGCCCATGCACAGGGCGTTGACGCGGATGCCGTGTTTCTCGAGGGCGTTCGCCCAGGCCTGGGTAAAGCCGTTCAGGGCCCACTTGGACGCGTTGTAGAGGTCCGTCTCCGGCGCGTTGGTGCCCGGGCTCCTGGCCGGCAGTACGTAATAGGTGCTGATATTGACGATGTCACCGCCGCCCCGCTCGATCATGAGCGGGATGCACAGCCGCGACAGCAGCAGCACACCCGTGAAGTTGGTGCCCATGATGAAGTCCCAGTCTTCGACCGCCTTGTCGTAGCTGTCCGTCACCGGCGTACGCCGCCAGCGTCCGGCGTTGTTGACCAGCAGGTCCACGCCTCCGTAAGCATCCCGGGCTGCTTCGACCACCCGCCGGAGGCTGTCGAGTTTCGAAACGTCCGCGACCAGCCCCTGAACCCTGCCGGGGCCGTCCATGGCCGCCGCCACATCGGGCGCGCCGGCGTCGATGTCGCAGAGGGTGACATCGGCGCCTTCGGCTGCCAGCCTGCGCGCGAATGCCAGTCCGAGCCCGTCGGCGCCCCCGGTGACGATCGCGGAGCGTCCGTCCAGCATGCGCATGGCTCAGCCCTCTTCCACCGCGAAGAAATACGGGTTGGTGCGCGGCGGCGGCAGCACCACGGGGTGCCCCACGGCGAAACCGATGTTCTCGCCGGTGCGGCCGTCCGGCCCTTCGGCGATCAGTTCGATCAGCACCCGGGCGATGTCCTCGGCGCGCATCCAGCGCTCTACTTCCTCCCTCGGCGGGTCGAAATTGAAGAATCTGCGGATCATGCAGGTGTCGGTGGCGCCCATGCAGAAGCCGTTTACCCGGATGTTGTGGCGTTTGAGCGCCTGGCACCAGGTGAAGGTCAAGCCGTTGACGCCCCATTTCGCGGCATCGTAGAGGTCCATGTTCGTACCGCCGCCGGTGGGGCGCGGAGCGATGTCGATGAACGGGCAGCCTGGCGCATCGTCGTGGGACAGTTCGAAGGGCGAGCCGCAGGTCTGCACGTGATCGGTGCAGATATTGACGATGTGGCCGCCGCCCTGCCCGATCATTGTGGGCATGACCGCCCGGCCGCACAGGAAAACGCCCTTGAGGTTGGTGCCCACCACATGCGGGATATCGGCGAGGGTCTTGTCAATGTCGTCCGTCGCCGATGAACCGGCCCACACGCCGGCGTTGCTCACCAGCACATCGATGCGCCCGAAACGATCGAGCGTGGCATCGATGAAGGCCTTGACCTGTGCGGCACCGGATACGTCCGCCCGCATGGGCAGCACGTCCGTGTCCACCTGGCTGCCGAAGCCGTCTATTTCCTCGCGCACATCGCAGACCGCCAAGGACGCGCCCTCGCCGGCCAGCGCCTTCGCGAAGGCGTTGCCGAGGCCCACCGCCGCGCCGGTAACGACCGCCGTCCTGCCGTCCAGTAACCCCATCCGCTCCTGCCTCGATCCTGGGCCGCCGTGCTGTCGCCTTGGGCTACCAGGGATGGATCTCGCCGTTCCATTTGTAAAACTTGCCCGAGTCGGCCCTGGTCAGGCCCGCGATCACGTCGCGGATGCCGGACGCACTCTCCTCCGGCGTGATCGCCGCGTTGGGCCCGCCCATGTCGGTCTTCACCCAGCCCGGGTGCATCAGGGCGACGGTGATGGGTTCGTCCCTCCAGTCGATGGCCAGTGCCTGGGCGACCTTGCACAGCCCCGCCTTGGTCGAGGAATAGATGTACATGCCGCCCATGGGCCAGGTGGACGCCGCGAGCTGGCTGGTGACGTTCATCAGCTTGCCGTTGCCGGAAGCGGCCAGGTTCGCCTTGAACGCCCGGGCAATCAGCAGCGGGCCGATGGTATTGACGTCAAGCGAGCGGTGCCATTCCTCAACATCGAGATCGTCGACGGATTGCCGCATGCCACCCACCGCGCCGGCGTTGTTGATCACCACGTCGATGGCGCCGTTGCCGATTGCCCCCGCAGCCGCGGCAATGGAATCCGGGCTGCCCGTATCCATTGTTTGCACGCTGACGCTGTCGCGGATGTCGTC
>CAZWZH010000123.1:0-25919 GCA_964638775.1 uncultured Pseudomonadales bacterium | reverse complement strand
ATCCGGAACGGCAACCCATCCTGCCGCGTTTGGTGATGTTGGGCCTGGCCCGCAGTATCGACGAATCGCTGCACATGAAGGTCAATACCGGGCGGCCTTCCTGCCGCGCCTGGTTGACTTTGGTGATCAGGGTCTCTGATTTTCCCGACCCTGGCAGCCCTGATAGGATGGTTATGCTCATGCCGGAATTCTACCCCAACCCCGATTCTGCAACCTTGTCACGAGTCCTCTGCATCGTCGGCACCCGTCCCGAAGTCATCAAGATGGCGCCGGTGATCCTGGCGTTACGCCGTTCCGACCAATGGGACGTCAACGTGATCGCGACTGCGCAACACCGGGAACTGCTCGACCAGGTACTGGACGTTTTCGGCATCGCCGCCGACAAGGACCTCGATGCAATGCGCCCCAATCAGGACCTGGCGGCGCTCACCGCACGGCTCATCACCGGCCTGGATGCCTGTCTCGAGGAATATCGGCCCGCGCTGGTGCTCGCGCAGGGCGACACGACCACGGTACTGGCCTCGGCGCTGGCCTGCTTCTACCGAAAGGTGCCCTTCGGTCACGTGGAAGCCGGGCTGCGAACCCACGATTTCGACTATCCCTGGCCGGAAGAAATGAACCGCGTTCTGGCCGGCCGGCTCGCGGCGATCCATTTCGCACCCACCGAAACGGCCCGCATGAATCTCCTGCAGGAAGGCGTTCCCGCCGAGCGGATTCACGTGACCGGCAATACGGTGATCGACGCCCTGTTCCGGGTGGCGGAGCTTGATTTCCCCCTGCATGTGGAACTGCCCCCCTACCGCCGCCTGGTGCTGGTGACGGCGCATCGGCGGGAGAACTTCGGCGCCCCCATGATTTCCATCTGTGAGGCGATCACGGACCTCACCAGGCGTTACGACGACCTGCACTTCCTGTTCCCCGTGCATCCGAATCCCAACGTACGGCGGGTGGTCGAGGAAACGCTGGGCGGAGTGCGCGAGGTCACGTTGTGTGCGCCACTTCAGTACGGCGCTTTTGTAGCCGCCATGCAGCGTTCGTGGCTGATACTGTCCGACTCCGGAGGTGTCCAGGAGGAAGCGCCGGCGCTAGGCAAGCCCGTCCTGGTACTGCGGGACGAGACCGAGCGCCCGGAAGCGGTGGCCGAAGGCGTCGTGGAACTGGTGGGAACGGCGCGGGAAAACATCGTCGGGAACGTCTCCGCCCTCTACGACAGTCCTTCCGAGTACCGCAGGATGGCCAAAGGCGCATCACCCTACGGGGACGGTCAGGCGGCTCCGCGCATCGTGCAGCACATCGAGAGCCTGCTCGGCGTCCGGGGAAACCCCTCGGGGCAACCCGTATCGACAGGGACACGAGCCCCGGTCCGGGGCCTGGGCGCCACGCCGCCCGAAGCTGTCGACAGTCTCTGAGCGTGCCCCCGGCGGCGTCTCACCGAGCATGCCCGAAGAAGCCCCACAGACAAAAGCGAAACGCCGTGCAATCGTCGTTGTGGGCATGCACCGTTCGGGTACGAGCCTGATCACCCGTGCTCTGCAGGCCCTGGACGTGTCGCTCGGCAAAAACCTTTCCATCGAGGCCTCTCCGGACAACGTCAAGGGGCACTGGGAAGACCGGGACGTTCTTGCATTCAACGAGCGGCTGATGGCCGCCCTGGCGCTCGAATGGGACCTGATCGGCGAGGCGGACGATGCGTTGATGGCGGCACCGAGCCTCGAGCCCCTGGTCGACGAAGCACGGTCGCTGATTGCATCGAAGCTCGCCGATCATCGCACCTGGGCATTCAAGGACCCGCGCACGGCCCGTCTCTGGCCGTTCTGGCGCCGCGTGTTTTCGGACAATACGCTCGGAAAACCGCATTTCGTCTGGGTGATCAGGCATCCACGGCCGGTGGCGTTGTCTCTGGCTCGCCGTAACGGCTTTGCCCCCGTCAAATCGCACCTGCTCTGGTTGCATCACAACATCGTTCCGTTCGAGGACATCACGGCAGGCGAGCACGTGGTGGTGGACTACGACCGGATGCTCGGCCGGCCGCGGGACGAACTGAAGCGAATCGCGGAGTCGATGCGGCTTCCGAGGCCGCGCGCATCGTCAATCAACGAATTCGTGGCCGGTTTCCTGGATCCGGATTTGCGGCATTTCGTATCGGATGAGAACGGAACGGCGGCCGCGGGACTTGAACTGGTTGCCGGGCGGGCCTATCGGGTGCTGTTGGAGGTTGCGTGCGACGCCGCGAATCCGAACGACCCCGATCTCATGGATCAATGGCAGGATGTTTGCCGTGAAACCGCCGCATTCGTCGCTGCGGCTTCCCGGGTCGACGCGTCAACCGTCGCCGCTCAAAGCCTCGACCGGGTCAAGGACCGGATCGTGGACGAACTCGGGCGGCGGCAGGCAGACCAGGCAACACGATTGCAGCGACAGGTGACCAAGACGCTCAAGGACCAGTTTACGGAAGCGTCCAACCGGATCCTGGATACCGAGACGCGGCTCGCCGAGACACTGCGCCGGCGCCAGGGGGAGCACGCCGCCGCGTTGCAGAAGGAACTCAAAGCCGGCCTGGAGGCGAAATCCACCGAAACCGGCCGGCGCATCGCCGAGCTGCAGGACCTCCACGAGGCCACCATGCGGGAACAGGCCGTCGAAACCGGTCGCCGCATCACCGAGCTGCAAGGCCTTCACGAGGCCACCATGCGGGAACAGGCCGTGGAAACCGGTCGCCGCATCGTCGAGCTGCAGGATCTCCACGAGGCGACCCTGCGGGAACAGTCCATCGAAACCGGACGACGCTTCACGCAGCTTCAAGGTCTCCACGAGGCCAACCTGCGGGAACAGTCCATCGAAACCGGTCGCCGCATTGACCGGGTTATGCACCAACTGGAACGCGTCGAGGCCGATGTCGCTCAAGTCCATGCAGAAAACGCTCGCGCCCGTGCCGATCTCGCCACCGCCAACCAAATGCTGAACAGGGAACGCTTCACCGTGCTCAAACCCATGCTGCGCAAGGTGTGGCGTCTTGGGGTCAGGACAATGGAGCGACTGCCCCTGCCCGCGGAAAACCGTCTGCGGAGTTTCAAGCGGCTGCTGATGTCGAGGTCGATCCCCATGACCGTGACAATCGACAGCACAAGCGACCAGCCCGACGCCGAAGACGATGTCGAAACGCCGGAGAACTTCCACCGGTCGCCGGGTTGTTTCGACATCCTGGTCTTCCCGGTGATCGACTGGCACTACCGGTTCCAGCGCCCGCAGCAACTCGCCCGGCAGCTTGCGCTGCGCGGGCATCGCGTATTCTATCTGTCCACAACTTTCGAGCCGTCGGAAGCGCCTGAATTCAACATCCTCGAGTCGCCGGCAGCGAACGTGGCGCTGGTGCGGCTCGCGGTTCCCGACTCTCACCCCAACATCTACCAGGACCTTCTGACAGACGGGCAGCGGGACCTTCTGTCGGACGCGATACGCCTGCTCGTAGACCGGTGGCGCCTGGAAAACCCGATCGCCATCGTCGACCTTCCGTTCTGGCGCCCATTGGTGGAAACGATACCCGGTTGCCTGACGGTCTATGACTGCATGGACTACCACGCCGGGTTCTCCACCAACAGTCCCGGTATGATCGAAGAGGAAACGCGCCTGCTCGAACGTGCCGACCTTGTGGTGACCACGTCGGCCGCCTTGTCTGAAATCGTCGAAGAAACCGTGCCGAACCTGTTGATCCGAAATGCAGGGGAGATCGCGTATTTCAGCAAAAGCCCGGAAATTCCGGCTTACGCATCCGAGCGCCCGGTTGCGGGATATCTGGGCGCCATCGCCGACTGGTTCGACATCGACCTGGTGGTGGCGGCCGCGCACCGGTTTACCGACTGGAATTTCATTCTGGTAGGCAGCACCGACCACTGCGACACCACGCAGGCAAGGAAGCTCCCGAACATCAGTTTCGTCGGCGAAGTGCCATACGATGAAGCGGCAGCCTGGGTGCACAGCTTCGATGTGGCCATGATCCCGTTCCAATTGACCGAATTGACGCGCTGCACCAATCCGGTGAAAGTCTACGAGTACCTGGCCGCGGGCAAGCCGGTGGTTGCCACCGATCTGCCCGAAGTTCAACTCATGTCGGATGTGGTTCACGTGGCGGACTCGCACGAGGCGTTCATGGACCTGCTCGAGACGGCAATGGGCGAGAGGCGCGATGCCGCCCTTGCTGCCCGGCGCAGGCAATCGGCGATGCCGCACGACTGGAAAAATCGGGCCGATCGCCTGGACGCCGCGATTCGAAGCGCCTTTCCGAAGGTATCGGTGGTCGTCCTGACATACAACAATTTGAGATTTACCAGGGCTTGCCTGCAGAGCCTGGAGGTCAACACCCGTTACCCCGACTGGGAACTGGTGCTGGTGGACAATGCCTCCACCGACGGCAGCCGTGACTTCCTTGCCGAATACGCACTGGGGAAGCCCTGGGTAAAACTCGTTCAGAACGAAGAGAACCTCGGGTTCGCGGCAGGCAACAACCGGGGCCTGGAAGCCGCCACGGGCGAATACCTCGTAGTGCTGAACAACGACACCTATGTCACGCGCGGCTGGTTGCTGGACTTCGTGCGCCACCTGCGGAAAGACCCGCAACTCGGCCTGATCGGCGCGGTGACCAACAACATCGGCAACGAAGCGAAGATCGACATTCACTACGAAGACATGGCCGGGATGCAGCAGGCCGCGTATGCCTATACCAAGCGCCATGCCCGCGAGGAACTCGATGTCAGCGTGGTGGCGTTTTTTTGCACCGCCATGCCGCGCACGCTGTTCGAAACGGTCGGAGGCCTCGATGAACGGTTCGGGCTAGGCTTCTTCGAGGACGATGACTACTGCAGGCGGGTGGCGGCAGAGGGATACAGAATCGCCGTGGCCGAAGACGTGTTCGTTCACCACCACCTGTCCGCGTCGTTCGATGAGATCGGCAATGAACGGCGGCAGGCGCTGTTCAATCGCAACAAGGCGCTCTACGAGGAAAAGTGGGGCGCTTGGACGCCCCACCGGTATCGCGGCCAATAGTCGATGGAGGGGGTCGTTGACTGTCTTCGACACCGGATCTCAAAAGCGCAAGCTCTCGTTTGACGTCGCGATCTACGGCGCCGGGCCGAGCGGCATCACGCTGGCGCTGGCGCTGGCCGGGAAGGGCCTTCGCATCGGACTTTTCGAGGCGGGCGGTCCAATCCCTCCGGTCCTCGACCGGGACCACCCCTACCAGGGCAGCAATCGCGGGCTGCCCTACGACCTTGCCGGCACCCGGCTCCGCTACCTGGGAGGCACTTCCAATCACTGGGGCGGATGGTGCCGGCCCCTCGACCCCTACGATTTCAGCGGTCGCGCACACATCCCCCTGAGTGGCTGGCCAATTTCCCGGGACGAATTGAATCCCCACCTGGAGGCGGCCCTGGATGTCTGCGAGGTGCCCACCGGCGGACTTGGCCTTCAGGCCTTCGACCACGACTTCGGCTACGATGGATTTCTGCACAGGGCGGTGCCTGAATTTCAGGTCAAGAACTTTCTGTTCAGCACGCCGACGCGGTTCGGCACGCGCTATCTTCAGGACCTGCGGCAGGCCGACGACATCGACTGCTATCTGAACTCGAGCCTGGTGCGGCTGGCGATTTCGGGCGACGCGGTCGACAGCGCCTCGGTAGTCGGCCAGGACGGATCGGAAACGCGGGTTCGCGCGGGCTGCCATGTCCTGGCGATGGGCGCCATCGAGAACGCCCGAATGCTGCTGCATTCGAATGTGGCGAACGGCAGCGGCTTCGTCGGCCGGTGTTTCGCCGATCACCTCGGGCGCACCATCGGCATCGCCTTGCTGGATTTCAGCAACCGGTACCTGCTGCACCACGTGCGGGCGGGCGATCGGTACATCCGGGTCCTGCCGCACCTGTCACTTGGCGAAGACGCCATGAGGGAGGGCAAGTTCGCCAACTTCGGCATCGTTATCGATCACAAGGCCACGAAGAGCCTGCCGCTGGGTAACAACGGCGAACAGGTTCGACATCAATTGGGCCGGCTGCATCGCAGCCGAGCCCACCGGTTCCGAATGCTGGTACGCATGGAGAATACCCCTAACCCAGATAGCCGTATCACATTGACCAACGATCGGGATGCCTATGGCGTGCCCAGGGTTGTACTAAACTGGCAGGTCAATCCGTTTGATCTCGAGTGCGTGGGCCGCTTGTGCCGGCTCCTTGCGCAACGGATCGGCGGCGCCGGCGGCAGGGTCAGGATCGATTACAGCCTGGAAAAGGCGACACGACGCCCCGGCACATACCAGGCCCACCACCTGGGCACCACGAGGATGAGCGCCGATCCCGAGAACGGAGTGGTGGACCGCAACCTCAGGTGTCATGAGGTAATGAACCTGTATGTTGCAGGGTCCTCGGTGTTTCCCACCTTTGGTTTCGCCAACCCCACACTGACCATCGTCGGGTTGAGCCTGAGGCTTGCGCAACACCTGCGCCATGAACTGCGTGGCATCGATGCCTGACCTGACATTGTCCCGTCGAGCGCTACTGATCGCCGGCGGCGGCGCACTGACCACGGCTGCGGTGGCGATTTACGGTCTGCCCCGGCTTTCCGTCCGTCCGGTTACACTAGACTCCAGGCTGCAGGAATTCCTCGTTGCCGGCAACTTTTCGCCGCACCTCGGAGAACAGTATCTGCGCTCAGCGGGGCTCCCCGCAGACAGCGCTTTCGAATCCCTTCTGGAAGCGACAGTTCCCCTGGTTTCTACGGGAGAAGTCGGAGACGTAATCCTGCAAACCATCCGCGATGACTTTACGCGCGGAGAGACGCACCGCCTGAACGGCTGGGAACTTTCGCTGACGGAATGCCGGCTCGCCGCCATCACCTTCCTGCTGGCCGAAAACGGCGTGCCTGTCGAAGACGCCGAGATCCCCTCGGATGGGCCTCTCGATCACCTGCCAGACGTCGAGTTCGCACAATTGCAGCGCTGGGGCCCTAAATCAGCCTCGGTCGGCGAACCTTTCAACGTGCAGCCGAACGGCAACTCGGCACTGTGGTTTCGCTTTCAGGAACTCGACGAATATCCGGGTTACAGAGTGTATTTCGGTTCCATAGCGGCCTCCACCGCCATCAACGGCAAGGCACAACTGATTACCGCAAGCCTGCGTCCGGCGCAATTGGAACGGCTGAACGCCACTGCAGGCAAAGTGCCCATTCAACTGGTGGATCCGGTGCGGGGCAAACAACTCCTCGCCCATTTTTCGTTTCGAGATCTACCCGCGTCAGACTCCGATTGACCGGAAGGAAATCTCCGCTACCTGGATAGGCGTATTGGCATGACTGGCGCCGTAGACTCTTGCTGTATGGGCACCCTTGGGCGCAATTATTTCCTGGCTTTCCCGCGACCAGTTCTCCGCGCACCGAAACACCCTGATATCCGACTTCAGGCGTTCGCCGTTATTGTCGTACCAGTTGACCTGCACCCTGCCGTGCGCATCGGCAACCTCACACCGGGCTTTGACCGTGTTCAGGTAGAACTCGCCCTCACGTACAGGAACACTCTGCGCCACAGGCGAACGATTGCTCACCGATACGGCTCCGTCGTCGATTCGCTCGACATTCGCGGAAATCGTCCACGGGGGTGCGACGAACTCACCTGGTTTCTGCAACATTTCTTCCGAATAGAAGTAGCTGTTGTCTATTCGGTAAACAGTGACTGAACCGTTTTCCGCCAACGGGACGCCAATCTTCTCGATGTAGCTGAATATCAGCCCTGCGTTTTCTTTCCTTCTGCGATCGAAGATCACGTACTTGGCCCGGTTCTCTTTCAATACTTCCAGAAACGCATTTTCATCGTCTGCGCCGTACAGCTCCTGACGGAACTGTCTGTTGTACCAATTCGGGAACAGGGCGTCCGATGTCAGCCCTGCAGCCAGGGGCGACGACATGAAGGCGACAGAAAAGCCGAGTTCATTGACTACATTAACCAACTCAACGGCGTTGCGCACCGGTGCCCGCACGCGCACCAGCGTTTCCGTGCCGCCGGCCCGGAATAAATCCAGAACCGGAATATCTCGATATTTCGATGTGGCGGAACCCAGAAACAACAGGTTGAGCACAACCGTAAGCCCGGCGACGGCAAGCATGCCGCCACCAATCCAGTCTCGTCTACGTGCGGAGACGGAAACAGCCACCCCAAGCACAACGCTCATCATCAGGAAGGCCGGAAATACATAGCGCAAGAACGTCTGGAACTGAAAAATCACTACTACCGAAAACACCGCAATGCCGAGCAGCAGGAAAAGCCGGAGATCTCGCGTAATCGCAATTGCGGCTGTCGCCGGGGCAGCCAGTGTCAGCCACTGAAAACCCGAACCACCGACTCGCCCCGCGCCAAACTCATCGGAAGAAAACACCATCCGATACGGCAGGTCCCATGTCAGCGCCGCTTTGAACTGGGAATTGTCAAAGTCGGTCAGCGGATAGAGCGGCGAACGAAAAACACTGTTGAAGAACGGAAACACGGGGTTCCCGGTTTCGATATAGGCTAGAAAATAGGGCCAACTACCCAACATCAGGAAGGCAAGCGCTCCCCACAGCAGAGACAGTCGAAATCCCCCGGAACGCAGGACGCGAGAACGAAACATCACAGGAGCGGCCAGCAATGGCAGATACGGCAGGGCGACCGCCTTCCCGGCAGCACCGAAGCCGAATGCCATGCCGCCGAGCAGCATTCCCGACGGGTGGCGACCGGAGTCGAAAACGGCCTTGAACAACCAGAGGGCTCCCGCGAGCAGGCAGGCGGACCAGAATGCCTCCACGTACAGGGAACAGCCGACCAGCACCGTCAACGGAGTCGAAAGCAGCAACAGGGCGGCCCAATCGGCGCCGCGCCTGTCCCCGTTCAATAACAGCACAAACTCCCTGACGAAACAGACCGACAACAGGATGAAGCCCAGGTTTATGAGCCGGGCTGCGGCTTCGCCGGCAAGTACGTAACCGATCGTGTAGCTCCAGTCGGCCAGCATGGGCATGAATGTCCAGCCATACAGCGTGGGATCGAAGTTCCAGGACTGATTGGCTGCGACATAGCCAGGAACGAAGAGGTGCATGGCTAACGGGTCGTGCGACAACTCCGGCAGAAACGCCATGGCCAGGTACAAGAGTATCAGCGCGCCCAACAGTGAGCGTTCGATGGGGCGCGAACGGTCCCCCATCGGTTCGGTGAGCCTGGCGGCCGTTTTTTTGACCACCTGCACAAGGTGGCCGCGCGCCAAAACCGTGGGAACGGAAAGCATGAGCAGATAGGCCCACGAGTAGTTTACCGGGAAGTGAACGCTCGCTCCGACCGCGGCCGCATAGAGGCAGGCGCCAACCAGTATGCTGAACGCCGCGTTCGGCTCGGTGTCACCCCGGGAAAGCCGTTTCAGGACAAGGTGTCCCAACGACAGTGAAGCAGCCAGGTAGAACGCGACCGCCAGCAACGGCCATGCACCACCGGCCAGAACGACGATTAAAATGCCCAGAAGCGCCGTACCGGTTTCGTGGCGGACTCGCGCCAGTTTCCCGACACAACCAACAATCGCTGCGCTAACCGCCAGGAAATACAGGTACCCGGCCGCAAGACCCAGGTCCTTGATCATCAGTGCCCCTGGCCAACTCTGATGCCATAGGCCGTACGCTGTTACCGCCGTGCCGAGGACAAGCAACATTCCGACCACAGCCGCGGAAACCGGAAACCCGAGGGCGCTTTTCATGAACCGTCCTGTTTCCTCGGGATGACCGGGGAAAAGAAGAGATTGCGGCCCGACGTGAAGATGAACCTGCCGCTCGCCCAATAGTTGAACCCAACACAGAACACGTCGGCCACAAACTTGGCGGCAACCGCCGGCATTCCGAGCAACAGGAACAACGCCAGCAAGCCGGTTGCCAACGGAACATTCAACGCCCACAGCCCGGCATACATGGCGGCCTGGCGCAGGTGTGCCCCGCGGCGCGCCGCTTCGAACGTAAAATACCGGTGCGCGAGGTAGGCGGAAACGCCGGCACACACCTTGGCCAGGATGTTGGCAGCCACCGCTCCCCACCCGGCCAGCGCGAACAGCAAGAGGAACAGGCCCATGTCCACCCCATAGGTGGCCACCTGGACTCCGACGTAGCGAATGAATCTCATCGACCTGCTCTGCTCCCGACCGTTACCCGATCAAGAAGCGGGCGCCGGCGCAACCGGCATGAGCTGAGCCGGGCCCAGCATCTCAAGCCTCCGACTCTTCGCGACGACGCTTGCGGGTCGACCTGCCCTGTATCGGCCGCCTGGGTACGGATGCGATGTCATAACCGATGAACGCGAGAACCAACTGTATTCCAACCAGCAATGGCATCGCGGCCAGCATAACGGTTCCCGCCGAAGTCGGCAGACCCGCCCGTGCCGATTCCAGCCACTGATAGCCGCCGAAACCCACCCCGAACAGCAGCAGCAACAAGCCGAGGGGCAACTGGATGGACGCCAGCGAAAGGTCTCTGAGATAGTAGTTGTAAGCGATGCGTTTGCAGAGGAATCGAATATGTTTCACCAGGAACTCGCCAGCTACCCTCGAGACCTTGAGATTGCTGCGTTCATCGCCGTATTTCGCGCTCATCGGAATATCCACCACCACGGCGCGCAGGGTGTTGAGACGACATAACATTTCGGTTTCAAAGAAATATCCCCTGCTGATTTTCCCGAGCGGCAGGTGCCCCGCAACATCGCCGTGGATGGCGGTATAACCGTTCATCGGGTCGAACAGGTCCCAGTAACCCGAGGAGAGCTTGGTCATCAGCGACAGTATGGCATTTCCGAACAATCGCCCCCTGGGCATTTCCCGCACGTCTTCAGGGTTGAAGAAGCGATTGCCTTTCGCATAGTCGGCTTCCCCCGCGACGATGGGCGCCACGAAATCCGGGATCAATGAGGGGTTCATCTGGCCGTCGCCATCCACTTTCACGATTACATCCATGCCATCGGCCAGTGCAGCCCGGTAACCCGTTACCACAGCTCCACCCACCCCTTGGTTCTCGTCATGGCGCAGCACGACAACGCGAGAGTCGTTGCAGCTAGATTCCACCAGATCGCCCGAGCCGTCCGGGCAGCAGTCATCCACCACATAGATGTGGCTCACTTCCGGGCCGATCCCGCCGATGACATCCAGAATCTGGTCGCACACCCGGAAACTGGGTATGACGACTGCTACATTTCTCACCTTTGTGACACCCAATTTTCCAGCGTCTTCACACAAAGCTGCCAGTTTCCGAGATTACGGATCCACCCCAACAAGACAGTGTACTGTTCACAGTGCACACGCCAATGCCGAAAACCGGCTGAAGGAAATCAAGCTGGGCCTGGATATCGACTGGGAGGGATGAGCGTACTCCCCGCATGGACCGGCACTCGATCGATTTGCCCATGGGACACTACACCGACTTGCGTGCAACATAGATGGGTCGATTCTTGTACGGGCCCTCTGGGCGTGAATGATAAGGCGGAGTTACTTCCTGGACGCTGGTGAATCCCACCATTTCCAGCATATCTCGAATGCAACGGGTAGTGGGAATCCATTTGGATATGTGACTGACACCCTCCATGGGGGGCTTGAGGTAAAGGTACGGATTGTCTTCATCGAATACGGTAATGCTCTCCAAATAGAGGACGTTCGACAATTTGGATACTGCCTCGAGCCCGCCAAGGGGGTCCTTGAGGTGATAGAGCAAACCCAGCATGAACACGACGTCGAACTTGCCCGTGTTTTCGACTGTCATTTGTTCGATACTCCCGACGACCGGCGTAATGTTGGGCAGGCCCAGGTGCTCCCTTAACCAATCGATGCGGTTGATGTGTTTCCTCCACGGATCCACGGCGACAACCTCAAGCGCATCGCGTCGTGCAAACTCGACGGAGTAGAATCCATCGGCGCAACCTATGTCCAGAATTCGTTTTCCGGACAAACCGGATGAAACCGCGTCGACCAGGTCGGCCCACTGTTTTCGTGGGTGGTCGTCAGGCTGAGGTCCCGGAAGCGGTGCGATCTCGCGTGTTCGTACGTTGTCACCAACATCGATACTGTGAAACCAGGGACCGAGTTCTATGACTTTTTCAATAAGGTCTTTCTTATCCATCGCCAAATCTTCTTTCTGAGGTGGCTCGCTTTCGGATTGGTCTACAACGCTGGAATATCCGGCGATACGCTGACAATCACGACAAGTCGTGACCATGCAATGCCAAAGCCCTCGGACGTGCGAAAATAGTCTTGAAAAACATACATTTATGCGTACAAGGGACTTTTGCACACCACACCATACCAATATACGCAAGGAATTGTTCGAGGACCTGTCAAAAAGGCTGTAGTCGCGAGATTCGATCAGGATCATGCCGTTTCCATGCCGTCAAGCCGCAAACTTGACGAGTCACACCCCTTCTGCAAACCTCCCCGCCAAGCTGAAGTTGCGCGAGACGGCCGTGAACATTCGCATCCTGGGTCGCATTTCGCACGCTGAAACCATCGCCAAAGGCTCCGGCATCCGCGAACTTCCGAGGCTGAGGCGGGTCTACGGCCCCGGCAACTGGCGCAAGCGCAAGGGAACGGCGCGCATACAACTGGACAACGGCGACATTCGCTTGGCAGAGTTGCACTGGTACGAGGCACACGGCATAGGACGCCGGGAGATCAAACGTAAACGATATCTGGATCGATCATGAGTTCACCGACACCCGATGCCGCGTCCGGCTACGTCGTCTGCATCGACAATAGCGACTATCCGGTATCGCTCGAGCTTCACAAGATCTACAGAACGCTCACCGACAACGATGCCGGCAGTACGGGCGACCTCCGCGTCGTGGACGAAAGCGGCGAGGACTACCTTTTCCCCGCCAGCAGCTTTGTTGCGATCAACCCGCCGGACCGAGTGCGCTCCTCCATACTGAGTGCAACTGCATCCTGACCGCGACGGGTCGGCAAAAGCGTCGACCATGGGATGCACGTACAGGGGAGTGGTCAAACGGCGTAGTCTCGACCGCAGGCAATACCGAACCCGAATCGATCAGCCCGTATTCGCAACCGGAAAACTCATGGAGGCGCCGAGCGCACTCAGGCAATGAAACAGCGAATCAAGGACATCATCTACTACAAGACCTACGCCGAGTTGAAGGCGGAATCCCAGCGCTACTACCTCGGCTTTCTCTGGTGGCTGATCGAGCCGGTCATCTACATGCTGGTGTTCTACTTCGTGTTCGGCATCCTGTTCCAGCGGGGCACCCCGGACTTCGTGGTCTTCCTGCTCACCGGCCTCGCCTTCTGGCACTGGTTCCAGTCGACCGTCATGCAGGGCGTGGACACGCTTCAGGCCAATCGCCCCCTGTACAACAAGGTGTTCGTCCCGAAATACCTCTTTATTGCGGTGGTGATGCTGAAGAACACGTCGAAGTTCGGCGTCGTACTGGCGGTGTTGCTGCTGTTCCTCCTGGTCTACGGCATCGAGGCTTCGGCAGCCTGGATGGCCGCCGTGCCCATACTGGCGGTGGGCGCGGTTTTCATCGCCGGCGTCACGGGTCTGGCGGCCGCCGTCACGCCGTTCGTTCCCGACCTGAGGGTGCTCATCGACAACGGCATGCGCGCGCTGCTGTTCATGTCCGGGATCTTCTACGACATCAGTTCATTCCAGACCCCCTACCGCATCGTGTTCGAACTCAACCCGGTGGCGCTCCTGATCGCCAACCTGCGCGGGGCGCTGTTGCACGGCCGGTTCCCCGACTGGGGGGAGCTCATGGCCATATTCCTGCTGGCCGTGGTCATGGGCAGTGCCGGGTTTGCGCTGATGCGGGCCAACGAGTCGCGGTACGCGAAAATTGCCTACTGACCCTCCCGTCGTATCGCTACGCTCGGTCGGCGTCTGCTACAGGAGCCGCGGCCGGCTGCTCGGCCGCGCGGAGGAATACTGGGCGCTCTCCGAGGTGAGTTTCGATGTTTATCCGGGCGAGACCATCGGCCTCATCGGCAACAACGGCGCCGGCAAGACCACCCTCTTGAAGGCCATTGCGGGGATCATCGAGGCAGACCGGGGCAGTATCGAGCGTGGCGACATCAGCCTGACGATGCTGTCACTGCAGGTCGGCTTCCTGCCGCAGCTCTCGGGCCGCGAAAACGCCATTCTCAGCGGCATGATGCTGGGCCTGGACAGGAAGGCGGCGGAACGGGAGGTTGAGTCCATCGAGGCGTTTGCCGAACTGGGAGACCACTTCGATGCGCCGCTGGCAACCTATTCCAACGGCATGCGCGCTCGCCTCGGCTTCTCCTGCGCCCTCTACTCCGCGGCCGAGATACTGCTGATCGATGAGGTGCTCGGTGTCGGCGACCAGCAATTCCGCGCCAAGTCCACGGAAGCCATCAAGAGCCTGATCCGCTCGAAGCGCACCGTCCTGCTTGCCTCGCACAACCTGGCCACCGTGCGCGAGCTTTGCGACCGGGTGATCTGGATCGAAAACGGCCGTACCCGGGCGGCGGGGACAACGGCGCAGGTGCTCGAACAGTATCAGGGCGCTTGACGGCATTCCCCACTTCCCCTGAATTCGCTGTTACCTGCGTCTTGGCGCCTTGCAACTGCACCCCTTGACAGCGCCGCCACACGACCCAATCTTGGCATGCAGTTCTACAAACAAGATTGGCCGCATGTGAGGTAGTCATGAAACGAGCCGAACTTGAGAAGCTTGCCCAACAGGGCCAGTACACGCTGGAAAAAGCCCAAAGGTATCGAACAGCCGCACAGTCGCTGCCTGACGGCGACATTGACAGGGAACGCCTGCTTGCGGCCGCCAAAGCCATCGAGATCACGGGGCTCGAATGGGCTCGCGTGGCCCGGGAGATCGCGGTCAACGGATGACCGTCGTCGACCTCCTTAACGAACTTTACTTCAGGACCGTCGACAAGGGCAATTGAACGAGCTCAGGTGTCGGCGTCCGCCGGCCCTCGCATGTACCGCTCGTGCAGTTCCAGTTCTTCCTTGATGCGCTCGGTAAGCTCCTGTCCTTCCTCGAAGTCGGCAACCACGTACGGGATCACCATGATCAGGAGCTCCGTACGATCTTCCAGGAAGTTCTCAGAACGGAAAAGCCGGCCGAGCCCCGGTATGCGCCCGAACCCCGGAATCCCCGCCTGGCCGGTGCTCCCGGTATTGGAAATCAGGCCGCCCATCACCAGCGACCCGCCGTCCCTCAGCGTCAGGCTGGTGCTGATGCTGCGGTTCAGGATGGTCGGCGTGCCCGCCAGGCTGGTGGCGTCGGCCGGACGGGCTTCGCTCAGTTCCTGCGAAATGCTGAGGTCCACCAGGCCGTTGGCCTGCACGATGGGTTCGATTTCCAGGATCACGCCGGTCTTGCGGTAGGAGACCTGCTGCAGCACGTTGGTGGAGCCGCCGAGCTGGGTATCCGAATCGGACTGCTGCACCACCACTGGAATCTCGTTGCCCGCCTCCAGCGTCGCCGTCTCGCCGCTTTTGACCAGCAGGCGCGGGCGCGAGCGGATCATCACGCGCTTGTCGTCGTAGAAGAAGTTGAGCATGGCGCGGGTCTGGCCGGCGCTGTCGAGAGTGAGCGAGAACGCCTTGTCCTGCAGGCCCAGCCGCCCGAGCGTACCACCCGACAGGCTGCGACCGTCGCCCAGCGTCGAGCGGAACATCCATTCAACGCCGGAGCGTTCCTCGTCGCTCAGCGTCACCTCGGCGATCAGCAGTTCGATCAGCACGGACGGGACGGGCCTGTCCAGTTCCTTGATGACTGCGAGCAGTTCGCCCCATTCCTTGCCGGAACCCCGGAACAGCAGCATGTTGCGGTTTTTGTCGACGACGATGCGGCCGCTGCGACTGCCGCTTCTGCGTGCCTCGCCATCTCCGCCTTCATCGGCGAGATTCGAAAGCCGTTCGCCGCCGCCCGTGGAAATGCCCAGAATGCCGTTCAGCGTCTCGGTCATCTCCTCGGCCTGGGTATGCAGCACCTGGTAGGTGAATACGGCGTCCTCGAGCTGCTGCTGCTGCTCCGCATCGAGGGTGCGCGCCCACTGCTCGACGTGGCTCAGTATCTGCGGGTCGGTGGCGAACGCCACCAGCTTGTTCACGCTCTCCAGCGGAATCAGCATGGTGCTTGTGAACCCGCCGCCGCCACCCACCTTGTAGCCCTCGGCCTCCATGAGGATGGTGATGTCGTTCGCCATGGCCGCGGCGTCCAGGAACTGGGGCTCGATGATCACGCCGTTGCGGCCCCGCAGCGCAGGCTGGTCGAGCACCTCGATCATCTCGATGGCCTGGGCGATGGTGGTGAGGTCGCCCTTGAGCAGCAGCGAGTTGCGGTCCGGGTTCTCCGCGATGCCCAGGTCGTTGCCGGTGAAGATCTGCCTGAGCCAGCGGGTGACCTGCACCGTGCGCAGCACGTTGAGCGTCACGAACTGGAAGATGGTGCGGTGGGTGGGCGGCACTTCCGGGAGCGCGCGGCCGCTGATGAGCAGCGGAATGTCGTCGGTGCCGATCTCCTGGGTGGGGGCGAAGGTGAGCACGCCCTCCTGTTCGCCGACCGCGATGCCGTAGTCCTGCAACACGCGGCGTGCGGTGAAGAAAAGCTGACTGGGCGGCACCGGTTCCGTGAGCCGCAGCGTCACAAGGTCTGTCTTCTCGCTCAGGCCCGGCGAAATCGAGAACGACATTCCCAACTGTTCGCCGAATACCTCGTTGATGAACGGTACGAGCGGGACATCGTGGAAGCTTACGCGGATGGGGTCGCCCCGCAGGTTCTGGCCGAGACGGTCGGCGATACCCTCCGCGTACCGCTTCTGAATCACCACCCCGGGCGTCGGGGATAGCGTGAAACCCTCGTCTTCGCCCGCATCATCGTCGTCGCCGGCCGTACCGTCGTCCACCGCAACCGCCGGTTTCGGTTCACGGATGGGCTCCGGGAACGGGTCGACCCCCAGCGTGGAGCAGGACCCGGCCAGGGCCAGAACGGCGAGCGCCATGCAGATGCGGACAATCATCGTCTTCTACTCCGAGCGAAGCCGCGGAAACAGCGGCAACACATCCTGTTGACCTTCGCTTCCTTCGAGCGTGAGGGAGTTTCCGGTGACAGACACCAAAGTACGGCCATCCGGCAGTGTATCACCCCCGGCCAGGCGCTCGATTTTACCATCCGGCATCACCAGCAACACGGCGTACTCCCAAGGCTCCACCATCAGGCCGACGAAGCCGATCTCCGCGAGTTCCCGGGTCATCTCGATTTCCTGCGCGGCGCGGGCCGCGGCCGCCGCTGCCGCGGCCGCCTCGTCCATGATGTCCTGCAGCGCGACTCCCCACCGGCGGCTGGTGAGAAAGGCGCTCAGGTCCTCCGCCTCCACCGCTTCCACCGGCGGGCGATTCAGTGTCGCATCGCGTCCCTGCGATGCGCCCGCATCCGGCAGGCCGACGGGAATGGCAAGCGCTGCGGTCAGCACCAGGGCGAGAGCGCAGAGGGCCAAGCCCGCCGGCACACGGTTTCGCTCTGCCGTTTCCCGCAGAAACCCGAGGCTGTCGGCAATCGAGGGCACTTTCGCTATTCCGTTTCCTGTTCCGCTTCCAGCCCGACGAAATAGGCCGACAGCAGGACGACCAGCCGTCCCCTGCCCCGCATCACTTCGAGCCGCTCAATGATCACTTTTCGGGGATAGGTTGCGAGCGCGTGCAGCACCTGAAGCTGGGCGCCGGATTCGTGGCTCGTGGTGAACTGGGCCTGCACCCGCCAGACGCCGGGCACATCCGGCACGGGCTGCGTCATTCCGGGCTGGATATGCACCTCGCCCAGTTCCAGGCCCGTTGCGATGCTGCCCAGCGCCGCCTGCAACTGCGCCTGGGCCAGGCCCTGGGTGTCCGCCTGCCAGAACGCTTTCTCGAGCGCCTCGTTGGCCGCCCGCTCGGCTTCCAGCAACTGCGGCCAGTCTTCGCGCTGAAGAAGTTCGTTGGCCCGGGCCAGCCGGCCCGCTTCGGCGGCGAAGTCGTCGTAGGCGGCCGTCACCCGGTCAGACTGGATGAGTGCCAGATAGAAGAGCACCACCCCGGCGATTACCCAGACGCCGGCCCGCAACCGGGCATTGACCTCGAATTCCGCCCGGAAGTCCCGAAGCAGGCGCGCCAGTGCGTTCACGGGCGCACCCTCAAGGTAATCTCCACCCGGTTATTGCGCCGCGACTGCCCCACCTGCACCTGGTCGAACAGCGGCACCGCCTCCAGGGCGCGCACGTAGGCGATGGGGTCGAGATTCGGGTCTTCCACCATCAGGCGCAGTTCGCCCTGCTGGTAGCGCCACTGGTGAAATCGGGCGGAATCCCCCGGCACGGCCTTGTCCGCCAGCCCGATGATCCGCGCCTGGGACGGCTGGTCGAGTATGCCGGCGAGGGCTTCGTTGCGGCTCTGCAGGCGCGCGAGTTCGTTGCGTGCGCTGAGCGCCGGCCCCAGCCGCTCATCCATCTGCGCCAGTTCCGCGGCGGCCTCCTCACCGAGGTAGCCCATCTTGCCGATGCGCACTTCCTGCCACACCAGCACCAGCACCAGCACGGCCAGCACAGCAGCCGCCAGCGGCCGCTCGTTCGCCTGCAGCCATTCCCGCACCGGCACCGTGCCCGGCCAGGGCTCCGAAGCGATGGCGTCGGCCCCTGCCTCGCCTTCCAGGCCCGCCGCGACACCCCGGCGGCGGCAGAACCAGTCGATTCGGGCCTCGTCCGGGCGTTCCCGCAACCAGAACGCATCCTTGAGCACATCGCCCTGCCAGTGCTGCAATTCGAACCCATCGCGGCAGGCCTGCAGGTGCACGCCATCGGGTTTGCGCGGCAGGAATACCGTTTCCGGCCGGGTGCGGACCCGGGCCGCCGACTGGGGACCGGGGTTGTCGAACAGTTCTTCCGGCCGGATGCCGACCACGTCGCTGTCCCAGAACCACACCATCGCCGTCGAGCCCGCCCACACGGCGTGGAAATCCGTATTCCCGAAGGGGCTCCATACCGGCACCTGCAGGGCGAGCGCCGCGGGACGGCGGCCCTTCGGCACGTTGGTGAAGTCTTCGCAGCGGTACATGCACAGGCCCCGGCCCACGATCCAGTGCCGGTGCAGCGACCGCGCGGGCAGGCGCGCGATGCCGTCCCGCGTCTGAATCGCGTTGGGCTTGTCAGAGAAGCGGCGTCGCAGCTTTCTGAGGGTTTTCAGGTCCATCGTCCAGCACCAGTTCCGAATACCGGTATTCCGTGCGCCACGGCACCACGCCGTTGGGGGTGAGGCTGAAACCCGCCACCGACCGCCTGGCGCCGCCCGCCGGCCAGATGGCGATTCTCACATAGGGCGAGGGGAACATCACGATGGACTGGTCGTCGATCCTCGGTAGCCTGCCGGTCAACGTGGCGATCTGGCTTGGCCGGTTGATCGACCGCTCGGCGCGTGCCTCGAGCACCTGTTGCACCCCGTCCCGGTCGAGGTCGAGCAACGCTGCAAGCACCTGTGGTTGCATCGTGTTGAAATTGTAGTCGCCCGCGGCCCGTACCGAGAGCAGCGGGCTCAGCCGCTGCCACTGGGCGGGGGAGATCAGGTGCCCGACGCCGAGCACCTTGCGCAGTTCCATGGGCCCCGCGAGGTACCAGTTGGCCGGGGACGGCTGTCCCTGCTGCCGATAGTCGAACCCCTCGGCGCCGTCCAGCGATAGCTGGTTGTCCAGGTCTATGTAATCGCGCAGGCGCGGGATGATGCGTGCAACGTCCCCGCGCGCAATGCCCGCCCGTTCCAGCACCGCGCTCAGCACCGGCGAACTCGGAATATTGACGGGCACCAGCCCCTGCTCGTCCTGCAGGAAATATCGCATCCTGCCGAGCCCCGCGTAGACCTGGCCGGCCATGGCCAACTCACCGTCTCCCGGCGGCAGGTCGGGATCGTCGAAAGACCGCAGGAAGCGCTGTTCCTCCTCCAGCACCAGGCCCCGGTAGCTCATGCGGCCGGTGGAAAGCAGGTACAGCAGCGTCGCTTCCGTGCCGTGCCGGTGCAGTTCGTCCTCGATCGATTGCCTGTAGAGCCGGGTTCGCTCCACGTCGGTTGCCACCATGCCGTCGATGTAGGTTGCGAGCGCGGCGAGCCCGGCCAGCACCCAGAGAGTGGCGACCAGCACGAAGCCTCCGGAGCCAGGGACGCGCCCACGTTTCCCCGGCCGGCATCCGTCACCGGCTTCCCGCTGCGGACATCGATGCACCCGCCCTCGTGCATACCACGCACTTGGGGAAAGCAAGCGCCCTCTTTTCGCCGGGGCCGCACGGAGTGAGTGGACTCTCCGCCCCGCCGGACGTGGGCAGATCACTGCAGATCCTCTTCCGTGAGCACCGGCACCGCGGACGGGTCGATGCGGGCGACCCACAGCGTACCCTCCCCCGGCGTCGCCAGCCGGATGGCCTGCGGCAGCCAGTCAACGGGCGCATCGTCCACCGGCCAGCGGGCGCGCCACTGCCCCGCGGCATCCGCGTATTGGAACCGGAGCCCGGGTTCCGCGGTGGTGTAGACGGGCCATTCGGCGCCACTGGTATCCGGCCCCCGCTCTTCCCTGTAAAACACGCTCCGAATGCCATCCTGCTCGTCTATGTACCACCGGGCGGCGGCGGGCATGCCCGGCTCCGCCACCAGCGGCTGCAGCGTCATGCCTTCGAAAGCGGATTCATTGCCCCGGAATCGCCGCAACTCCCGGCCGTAGGGCACCAAGGCCCGGACGGTGGTGATGAACCAGTGCTGCTGCAATCCGGTGACGGACCCTTCCCGGTGCAGCCGCTGCACTGTTTCATACCGGTTGGCAAAGAAACCGGTCGACTGAAACAGCAGCGTGCTGACCAGCCCCAGCAGCACGAAGACCACGAGCATTTCGACGAGAGTCAGGCCAATGGCCCGGGCCCGGTTGCCACGCGCCCGCCTTTTGTCAGCACCAGTTCCGGGCGGCATCAGAAAATCTCCGCTCCGGCCTCCAGGCCCCTCACCCGCTCATAGCCCACAGACCGCATCCGCCATGACCCCAGCTTCCGCGCTCCGTCGGCGACGACGAACTCGATCTCATAGAGGCCCAGGTCGAAGTCCGCCATCATGCCGGCAGTGGTCTGGCCGTGGCGCACCGGTCCGATCAAGCTCGCCGCCCAGACTACCTGGTAGCCATCGACTTCGAACTGTCCCTCGTTCTGTTGCCACGGATTGACGGTGGAGAGAATCTCAATGGCATTGCGCGTCACGGGAAGTTGCTCGGCGGTCGCCTGCACGCGCTCGAGCGCGATGAGATTCGTGTTGAACAGCCCATAGAGCGACATCGCGCCAGCCGCGAATATCGCAAGCGCCACCACGGTTTCGAGAAGCGAGAAACCGGCAGCCCGACCCTTGCCCGACATCCGCCTGCTTCGCAACTGACGTGCTCTACTACGCGTCGGACGCCACACGACAGTATGGCGCCCGCAGAACGACCTGCGTAGTGGAAACACCCTCGTGCGCGAGCGTTACAATCGCGCCGAGACACACGCCGTTCGCCCGCACAAGTAGCGGCCTGTCGAGGCTCAGCTTCCATCCATCCGGAACCTCGAGATCATACGGCTCGAAGCCCGACACCAACCCTCCGGTTCCGGCGCCGTCCGCATCGTCCCCGGTCCCGTAAACGGCGTAGGCACGGCCCCGCAACATCGCTTCCCGCCCGAGGCCAGCCATCCGGTTCAGTATTCGCCCCTGCTCGGCCTTTTTGACAAACCCCTCGTACAGCCTCTCCAGATTGGGAACCGCCAGCACAACAACCAGCCCCACAAGAGCCAGCACCACGATCAATTCCAGCAGCGTGAATCCCACCGAACGCCGCCCCGCCGCAGCACCGCGCAGCCCTCGCCAGACCCCGGGAACCGCCCTCGTATACATCATGGGCGCACTCTATCACAGCGCCCTTGCTCACCCGGTTCCGGAGATGTGTTCAACCAGGCATCAAGACGGGACCGCTTTTCCAGAAGGCCGCTACTAAAAAAGGGACACCTACCTTCCCCCGAAACGGGACACCTACCTTCCCGAATCCGGACACCTACCTTCTGCCGAAAAGCACCGAAAAGGGACACCTCCCTTGCACGACCTTGCACCCCGTTTTGCTGCCCGGCAGTCTGTGTTGAAATCCATTCAACGATGGGCGCCATGAATTTCCTGCGGCGTACGCCGGCACTCCTGGCGCTGGCAGCTACGGTCGGTTCGGCCATGTATTCAGGATTTCCCAGCGCGGGCGATGTGATCCTGAAGCCAACCACGGCCGCGATTACCGCCGCCGGTTCGCCCAATGCCATGTCCGCCCCGGGTGTACGCACCGTCTCCTTGTTCCTGGCCGCCTCGGACCTGTTGCGGGAGGGCTTCGTTCGGGTGATCAACCGTTCCGATCAGGCCAGCGAGGTCACGGTGGGTGCGCCTGTCGATACTCGCCGGCGGCGCGAGGACGGTCTCGGCGGCGGCGTTGGAGTCCGCCGGGGGATGTCAGCCAGGCCGACAGCTACATGCTGCCCGCCGCCATGTCCCGGGGGCGCGGCCTCGTGTCCAAGGCCGTCGAAGTTTCGGTGCCACTGAACTGCAGGATCGAACCGACCGTCGGTACCATTGAAGACGGTGGGCGCAAGCGGGTTATTCTGGAGCCCGGGCGACTTTGAAGCGCCGCATGCGGATGGACTCCGGCAGGAAGGACATCCGGAGCAGCCAGGAAACCACCCTGTGGCGGCGCCCGTCCCGTGCCCCTTCGAATACTGTCTGCGCCTGGATGCCCGGGTAGTCTTCCACTTCCAGGAACTCGAATACGCGTTTGAGCACCTCATCGTGGTGCCGCACCAGATCCTCGGCGCGCACGACCATTACCTGCGCCGCATCGAAGTGCCGAAACAGATTGCGCAGTTGCACGCTGTACAACCCACGACGGCGGTAGGAGTGCCGCCGCCAGGCAGAGCCGCGCCGCCGGGGATTCCCGCATCGCCGCAGCCGCGACGATTCGCAAATCAGCGCCAGCCAGAACGGGAGTTGTTCGTACCCCTTGCTATTCTCCATGTAGTAGTGGGAAACGGCCCGCTCCACCGGGTCACGCAACAGCACAATCACCTTGAGGCCCGGGTTGTAGCGCTTCAACTCCGGCGCAATCTCCGGAAGGAACAGGTAGATCGGCGTTGCTTCTCCCCGTATCAGGTCTTCAACGGGCGTCTCCTCCAAGGCAGGTGTCCCTGCCTGACCCAAGGTAGGTGTCCCTTTTTCGGAGTCGGGGTCGGAAGTGAAATAGGGGCGATACCGATCGTCGATCTGCTCCGAAGTCCAGTCGGCGGAGTAGTCCGGGGCGTCGAAGAGGTGGGGTTCCTTTTCCGATGTCATGATGATGTGAGGGTGTTGTCCCAGGAACTGGGCAAGCGCCGTGGTGCCGCATTTCTGGGCACCGATGATCATGAAGTTCAGCAAAGGGCGGTAAACCTCGGGCATCGGCGAACTATGCGGATGCCCAGAGCGAGTCGATGTCGTGCAATACGGCGTGGAAGCGCTTCCGTTCTTCCCCGAGAGAATGCGACGTTGCGGTTGCCCTGGCTCCGGCAAGCAGCCGATGCAGTTCGGCCCGTGGCAGATTCAGGGCGCGCACGGCCGCTGCGACAAGCAAGTCGGCCTTGCGGTCAGCCAGCAGGCAATTCCGATCCGCGGCAGTGTATTCACGATTGCCGATACAGTCGGTTGTCACCACCACACAACCCGATGCCATTGCTTCGAGCGCCGGAAGGTAAAACCCCTCTTCCGCCAGCGGCAGGCATACTGCCACCTGATGACGGGACAGCATCGCCAGATATTCCTTTCGGGGACGGAACTCCAACAGCGCATGGTGCTCGACGCCCGCTTCCTCCAGTCGCCCGGCAATCTCCCGCGCCAATCGCGGCTGTTTGTAGCCGACAATCAACACTGCGCGACGCCTGTCGCCGCCAACGTGTGCAAGCGGAGAAACCGGGTCGATATCGATGCCGTTGGGGATCGCCAGCACGGGCCCATTCGCGCGGCCGGTGGCGTTGACTGATTCGGCTACTTGCTGGCTGACACAGATACGCACCGCCCTGTTCGCCAGATAGTCGTACAACTCCGTCCCGGGGCGCCCGTGACGAACACCCTGAATCAGGTTGATTCTCGGATTGGGCAGCGAATCAAGCCCGTTTTCGGCCAGGTATTGCCAATCCATGCCGGCAACGAACAGCAGATCGGTGTCGTCGGGGCGCCAGCGCGATGCATATCCTGCCTCTCCCGGGGGCCAAAGTTCACGACGCTCCTCCGTAATCTGCTCACTGACGGGCGCCTCAGTAAACGAAATTCTGGGGGCGAAATCGCCCGTTGCGGCAACATGCCCGAAATAGTGGGAGTGTTTCAGGTGCCCCCCCTGCAGGCGAGTGAATTTCCTGTGAAACCAGACAGCCCTCATCAACGCACCCTGATCAGATCAGCCGCCCTTTCGCACTCCGCGGGCTCATAGAACTCCGACCAGGCGCCCCCTTCTTCCATCAACGCTTTGAGCAGCACGTCCGCCATGGAGCCTTTGTAAAGCAGGTTGGTGTTGCGGTTTTCGAGGGGTATCGGCACAGCGTCAGCATGCCCGAGCAGTCTGAACAGCACGGAGCCGCCACTGTCCACCAGATCTTCATAACGGATGATGTTGTCGCGCTCAAGATGCGAGAGATAGCCGGAGAAAAACCAGTTCAGCACGGCAATCTGCCGCCGCAGCGCATCCGGCTCTGCCGCCAGCCTGCCGCGCAGGGCCGAGTCGAATTGCTCGCCCGCCGGAATGCGGCCGTCGTGCACCGGAAGGCTCACAGTCTGCCACGAGGCCAGAACCGCCAGCGGATTGCGCACCAGCGCCAGGCAGGCAAATGACACGATCAACTGCGGCAGCAATGCCGCGAACAGCGCGTTGTGCTTGACCACCAACGTAAACTCGGGCCGGAGCGCCTTTCCCACCTCAATTTCGCCCAAGCTTGCGTTTCGTGTTCGCAGCCCGCCGCGAGAAAACTCTCCAGCCACCATGTTGTCATCGAGCCGACCATCGCGCTGTATGGACGGTGCTCTGCCCTCTCCCAGAATCCGTACCCGAGCCTCGCGTGTGAACTCCTCGATGCGCAGGCAGGCTTCGTCCGGCGAATCGACGCCCGCCAGTACCTCGTGGCGCATGGGTTCCGACAACGCCACGGTATCCGGCAACTCCCCGGCCAGCCGACAGCACAACGACGTACCCGACCGTGGGATACCGCTCAGCAACCAGGTCTGCGACATCTCTTCCCGAAGCTCCCGATGCATGCCGCCGGCACCCGGCCATCAGCTCATGTCAAGCAAGGCCTCTAGACCGCGGCCGGCACCCTGAACACGACATCCATGGTATCCCAAACGCTGAAGATCCTCGTCATCCGCGTACTTCAAATCAGGGACACCTACCTTCGAGTTAGGGACACCTACCTTCGAATCAGGGACACCTACCTTCGAATTAGGGACACCTACCTTCAACCTATTGCGACGATGGGAGCGCACGTCAACGAGACGCGGTTCTTTTACAGACGGTCTTTCAGCTTGTAATAGAGCATCCCCAGGGCGATCAACTGGTTCCCGAACCAGCGCGAGCCGGGAATGCGGATGTGTTTCATGCCGCCGAAGAGGTCAAACTTCTCCATGGTGCCACCCACCGCATCCGCGACGATCTCGCCCATGACATGGGTCGAGTTCACGCCGTGTCCCGAATATCCCTGGCAGCAGTAGATGTTGCCGTCGACGCGGCGCAGGATGGGTACGCGGTTGGGCACGATGCCGATCATCCCGCCCCACTGGAAATCGATGCGCGCACCCTCGAGTTGCGGGTACACCTTCAG
>CAZWZH010000122.1:0-10348 GCA_964638775.1 uncultured Pseudomonadales bacterium | reverse complement strand
CCCATCGAGTCGATGTCGCCCGGCCAGCAGAAGAAGGTGGAACTGGCCGGTTCGTTCGTGGCCTCAAGCGACTTGCTGCTGTGGGACGAGCCGCTCAACTATCTCGATATCGATGCGCGGGAAGCGATCGAGGAAGTGGTGTTTCGCGATGCGCCCACCCTGGTTTTCGTGGAGCACGACGCGGCATTCGTGGACCGCGTCGCGACGCAGGCGGTGGAACTGCGGCCCCCCATCTCGCCGAAGCCGGGGTAGAGGTCACCGTGCTGGAGCGCAACGACGGTCGAACCAAAGAACCGTCGAGATAAGCTGCCCGGCCGCGTACGTGCGTAGCGTCGTGTGCCAGCCGGCTGGCTAAAGGTTTGCCAGGAACACCAGAGCGATGGCCGCAGGTACGATGTAGCGCACGAGCAGGTGCCAGGCCGAGTACAGGGCTCCCTGCGGGAGCCGCAGTTCGTTCATCGTTGCCTTCCGGCTCAGGCCCCACCCGGCGAGAACGGCGATGAGCACGCCACCCGCCGGCATCATGAAATTGGAGACGATGTAGTCCAGCGATTCGAATATGTTGCGCTCGGCGAAAGCGGGAACGACTCCCAGCGGATGGAAGTCGGCCAGCAGGTTGAACGACAGCACCGTTCCGAGCCCGGCAAGCCACAATAGCAGGGAGGTGGAAGCGACGATGCGTGCCCGGGGCCAGCCGCTGTAGTCCTCGATCGCGGCGACCACCGTCTCCAGGATCGTGATGGCCGATGTGAGGGCGGCGATGGCCAGCAGGAGGAAGAACAGCGGGCCGAGCACGCCACCGGCCGGCATGGCGCCGAATGCGACGGGCAGGGTGGCAAAAATCAGTCCCGGGCCTTCGGCGGGCGACAGGCCGTGGCCGAAGACGATGGGGAAGACGGCAAGGCCGGCCAGGAGCGCGACCGCTGCGTCCGCCGCCGCGACCACCACGCCGGCGCGGAGGATCGACGATTCCGGGGCCATGTAGGCGCCGATGGTCAGCAGCACGCCGAGGCCGATGCCGAGGGAGAAGAAGGCCTGGCCCACGGCGAGCAATATCGTGTTCGCATCGATCTGCGAGAAGTCGGGGACGAACAGGAAACGGGCGGCAGCCGCGAAGTCGGCAACCGCGACAGCGTAGCCCACCAGGAACAGCAGGATGAGGAACAGGGCCGGAGTGAGCCAGCGCAGCGCGTTTTCCAGGCCGCGGCGCACGCCTATGGCCACGACCGCGGCAGTGAGCACGATGAACGCGGCCAGGGAGAGCATCATCCTTCCCGGGCTTTGCGTCAGCCCGTCGAGGGCCGCTTCGGTGTGTTCGGCCGACATGCCGGAAAAACCGCGGGTTAGCGATACAACGAAGTAATCGATCGTCCAGCCGGCAATGACGCTGTAGAAACTCAATGCCAGGAAGGCGCCGAGCGCGGCCATCTGGCCATAGTAGCGCCACCAGCGCCCGACCCCCTCGCTGTGCGCCAGGTTGTCCATCGTCTTGACGACGCTCGCGCCGCCGCGCCGGCCAACGAGGAATTCCGCGATCAACGCCGGCAGGGCGACAAGAGCGACGGCCAAAACGTAGACGATGACGAAGGCGCCGCCCCCGTTCTCGCCCGCGACATAGGTGAACTTCCATACGTTCGCGATGCCGACCACGGAGCCTATGGCCGCTGCAAGGAACATCAGGTTGGATGACCAGCGGCGGTCGCTCAAGCGCCGGCCTCCTGGAGTTCCGTGCGGATGATGGAGGCATGCGGGCCGGCCGCGTCGCGTTCGATTTCATAGGGCTCTCCGGGTGGAGTGCCCAGCCGGCCGAGGCAGGCGTCGAGCGCCTCAAAATCCCGGTCATCGAGCGCCAGGCCAAGCGACGCCTTCCTGCCGCCGATTCGCGCACGGCGCCCGGTACCCAGAATGATGGCGCCGACCGATGGCCGGTCAAGGGCCCACCTTGCGGCGACCGCGGCGACCGATGTCGTGTGCCTGTCTGCGATGCCGCGCAGCATGCGCAGCAGGGACTGCAAACCGTTCCAGCCACCGACCTCGTCGACAATCAGCCGGTACTTCACCTCGGAACGGTTCATCGCCACAGGCGGCTCCGAGCCCAGCCAGCGGTCGCTCAGGAAACCGCCTGCCAATACGCCGTAAGCGAGAACGCCGATGGCGCGCTCCGCGCAGAAGCCGCCGAGCGCACGCTCCGGCCGCCGGTCGAGCAGCGAATACTGGGCCTGCACCGAAACGATGGGTGCGCCCGCTTCCACCATTGCCTCGAGGTGCGGTGTATCGAAATTGGTGACGCCGATACAGCGAATCCTGCCCGCCGACTGCGCCGCCAGCAGCCGGTCGATCAGGCGCTCGACACCCGGCACCTCGTAGTCCCACCAATGGTACTGCACCAGGTCGATCCGTTCCGTACGCAGGCGCCTGCGCGAGCGGTCGATCATCGCGTCGACCTGCCCGTCAGTCAGGGTGGCCAGGGCGCGCTTGTCCGGCACGCACTTCGTGTGTACCTGAATCGAACCGGGGTCGGGCAGGTTGTCGCGGAACCGGCCGACGAGTTCCTCGGTGCCCTCGTAGATGTCCGCGCAGTCGAAGGTCGTATAGCCGTGCTCGACCTGCCTCGAGAATGTGGCAAGCGCCTCCCGTTTCGACGGCGGCCCGCCCCCATGGCCGGGCGACAGTTGCCAGCAGCCGTTGACGATGCGGGCGATCGAGTAGCCGGCGGCGAGTTCGATGCGCGGTACGGCTGTCATCGGCCGGATTGCGGTAAGGCCGTCGTTTCGCCGTGACGGAACCTTGTTCTGCCAGTGCGGCTGATGCGGAAACGGGCACCGCAATTCGGATCGGGGCAGGCCACCTCGGCATCGGTGGTCATCCAGTCGTTTTCGTCCGTCATGCGTTGTTTCGCGGGCAGCAGGGGCAGAATGGCGGACAGGGCATAGATCGACAGCGGTTGGCCGGCAGGTACGGTCAGGTTCTCGCCGGAGACCAGGAAGTAGTCGCCTACCCTGTGCCGGCACACGAATGAGCCCTGGTCGCCGACCACCTCCACTTTCAGGTCCCAGAGCTAGAATTCGTCGTTCATGTGTCGCCTCGGGCCAAGGGTACAGCACACGCAACGCCCACGTCAGCGCAACCGGCATCGACACGATCGGCGGCACCCCGACTCTCGCAAAAGCCGGAAGGCGGAACGTCGGAATCGGCCGGGAAACCGATATCGCCCGGTCGCCGATTGCACATGCCGGCGAACGCTGGTATTTGAGCTGTCGGGATTCGCGGGAACCTCGGAATGACGACGAGTCCCTGGACGACGAACAGGGCGTCCCCCACTTCAAGGGGTTCCCCGGACGTGTGGTGAAGGTGCCGGCGCCGGCCAACATGACCCGGATGGTGTTGGAGGGGTAGCGCTATCCCCTTTTCTTGAACGACCGTAGCGAGACTGGTATGAGTGGCGAGCGATGCAGTTGCAGGCTTTTGCGGGGAATCTGCTTCGCCAATCTGTATCTGCGAAGCCGGTATTCGAGGGCCAGGAGGACTGTATGAATTCAATCACCGGCAAGATAGCGGTTACCCTGATCGCACTGATGGCGCTCAGTGCGAGATCAGCGGAAACTGACTATTCGTCATACGCCAATCTGGCTTACCCGACGCAGGTTTTCTGGGGCGACACCCATCTGCATACCACCAACTCCCTGGACGCCCGTACGTTGGGAGTTACCCTGACCGCCGAAGACGCCTACCGGTTCGCACGCGGTGAACAGGTGGTCAGCAGCACCGGCCAGGCCGTGCGCCTTGCGCGTCCGCTGGACTTTCTGGTGGTGACCGATCATTCGGATCTGCTGGGCATTGTCGATCAGTTGATTCGCGGCAATCCGAAACTGCTGCAACACGAGGAGGGAAGAGAACTCAACAAGAACCTCAAGGCAGGCGGAGAGTCGGCATTGGAAGCGTTCGGGCAAATAGCGGCAGCGCTTTTCGGTGACTATTCCGGCCCGCTGCTCGATCGTTCGATCATGCGATCCGTATGGGAAGACTACGTCGACACGGCTGACCGTTACAACGACCCGGGACGGTTTACGGCACTGATCGGTTACGAGTGGACGCCGACAAACAGCGGCGACAAGCTGCACCGCAACGTGCTTTACAGGGACGGCGCCGATCTGGCGCGCCGGGTGTTCCCCTTCACCGCCGTCGAGAGCCTCAACCCCCAGGACCTGTGGAAATGGATGCAGCGCTACGAGGAAGAAACCGGCGGCCGCGTACTCGCGCTTGCGCATAACGGCAACCTGTCGAACGGGCAGATGTTCCCCGTGGAAACCAACCCCGAGACGGGCGCCGCGATCGACTCGGAATACGTCCAAACCCGCGCACGTTGGGAACCGCTCTACGAGGTAACGCAGATCAAGGGCGATTCAGAGGCGCATCCCTTTCTTTCGCCGGCAGACGAGTTCGCCGATTTCGAAACCTGGGACCGGGGCAACGTCACGCTCGAAACCCTCAAAACGGACGACATGCTCCAGTACGAGTATGCACGCGAGGCACTGAAAAACGGGCTGAAACTGGAACGCTCCCTGGGTACGAACCCCTATCGGTTCGGTCTGGTCGGGTCCACGGACAGCCACACTGCGCTGTCCACGGCCGAGGAGAACAACTTTTTCGGCAAGATGGCGAACGACGAGCCCAGTGAAAACCGCACCGTCCTGGGCATGGGGGGAATCGACATGCCGGATGGCTGGCGAAACAGCGAAACCAGCGCTTCGGGGTATGCGGCGGTCTGGGCGCGGGAAAACACCCGGGAGGCGATATGGGATGCCATGCAGCGCAGGGAAGTCTATGCCACCACAGGGCCGCGCATGACGGTACGCTTTTTCGGTGGCTGGGCATTCACCGAAGCCGATGCCAGCTTCCAGAACCTCGCGGCTGACGGTTATGCCCGGGGTTTACCCATGGGGAGCACGCTGCATCCGGAAACGGGCCGCCCCGCGCCAACCTTCCTGGTGGGCGCGCTGAAAGATCCGGTTAGCGGCAATCTCGACCGGATCCAGATCGTCAAAGGCTGGCTCGATGCCCACGGCACGACCCATGAGAAGGTCTTCAACGTGGTCTGGGGGGACGCCCACCGACGCGACCTGCGCCCCGACGGCAGTCTGCCGCCCGTCGGCAATACGGTAAACGTGCAGGAGGCGACCTGGACCAACAGTATCGGCGATGCGGAACTGGTGGGGTACTGGCAGGACCCGGAGTTCAACCCATCGCAGCCCGCTGTCTACTACGCGCGAGTCCTGGAGATTCCGACGCCCCGCTGGAACGCCTACGATGCCGCATTCTACGGCGTGCAACCGGAAACCGGCGTAGCGCTGACCCTCCAGGAACGCGCTTACACCTCCCCCATATGGTATTCGCCAACGGGCAAGTAAAACGCATCCACCAATCGGAGTGCGATGCGACCCGTCTCTACCTGCTCCAGCGGCAACAGGTTCCGGGCGCCGACCTGCTGCATCCGGCTGAGCGCCGCGCCGATGACGCCGAAATAGGTGGGCTTGCGCTGCTGGATCAGGCTGAACACGGTGAAGGGATCCACCGAGGCGGTGACGACGGCCTCACCGCCGCGCAGCAGCGTCGGAAACACGATGCACACCATCGCCGCGTTGTGAATGACCTGCAGCGGCATGAAGGTCACCGTGGTCTCGTCGAAGTACTCCCAGTCCGCAAAGGCCTGCATGTTGTAGAGGTACTCGTTGCTGAAGCGGGGAATGATCTTGGGGATGCTGGCGGTGCCCCCGGACAACTGGAATACCGTGACCTGGTAGGGATCGCACTCGATATGCCCAGGTATTCCGCGACGCGGCAATCGCCAGGGCCTGGCTGGCGACGCCGCGCACCTACGGGGTGCGGCTGCACTACAGCTTGTAGGGGCTAGGCAAGTGCCGGTTCTGTAGCCGGGACGGGACACCAGCCGTTGCCGTTGTCGCTGCTCCTTGCGGTGCGCGCCATTCCGGCGTCAAGATCGTCCGTCAGGGCGCCGCGCAGCGGAAGCTCATCTCGTCGTCCGGGTCGCCCTCTCCATCGTATTGCGCCAGTTTCGGGTACACACAGAGCGGCCGGGTGAAGGTGCGGTCCTGTCCGGTCGGGGCTTCGGCGTCGAGGTGGTCGAAGTCCGCCGGGCCCGGGTGGGTGGCGACGATGCGATCGGGGGCTTCGCCCTGTTCCGTCCACTTCACCAGCGGGTCGACGTAGTCCGCCTCCCAGGCGCCCGGCCCGCCCGCGCAATGCACCATGCCCGGAACCATGAACATGCGGAAGAAGTCCGCGGTGGCATCGGACCCTCCCATCGCCTGCTCGACGGACTCAAGGTAGGCGATCGCACGTTGAGGCCGTAGCGGGAAGTCGTTCCACCCCTGGTAGATCAGCAGCTTGCCGCCCCGGTCGCGGAATTCCGAAAGGTCGGCCGTACGCAGGTCCAGCGGCGTCAAGGGGTCCGCAAGACTGTCGTAGTCGCCGATGGGATCGAACTCGTCGATGTCGAAATCGGGATCGTGCCGCATGAGAAAGGTGAGCATCTCCGGAATCAGGTCGCCGACGATGGTCTCGCCTTCGTCGGCCAGGGCCTCGTTGGGCAGAATCCAGCCGCCCCAATCGCCCGCGGCTTCAGCCCCCGGCGGCACGCCAGGGGACTGCACGCTGCCGTCTGCGCCGATCATGTCATCGTAGATGAATCGCGCGGTTTCGAGTTGTCCTGCCGACAGGCAGCCTTCGGACTCGCCTTCGGCGCAGACCAGGCTGTCGAGGTCCAGCCTGCAGATCCGCGGATCGTTGATGACTCCGTCGGTCACCCCATCGAGGGCATCGCAGGCGCTCCGGGATGCATCGTCCAGCACCTCGAGTGCGGCGCGGTCCAGCGGATGGTCGGCCTGACTGCGGCCCACCGCGACCATCCACGGCATGAACTCCTGGAACCGGAAGGCAGGGGCGCCGGCGATGATGCCGTCGTAGTCTTCCGGGAACCGGGCTGCTTCGAGCATCGCTGCACGGCCTCCGTTGGAACAGCCCTGCAGATAGGCGTGGTCGATGTCGCGGCCGTAGTAGTGCGCGACGACGCGCTTGGCCGCCCGGGTCGCGAGGTGGACGCCCCGGTACGCGTAGTCGAGGAGGGCTTCGGGCTGTTTCACGAAATCGTTGCCCTCGGCGATCTCGTGGCCGGTGTCCGTGGACGCCTGGGCGAACCCCCGGTCAAGAAGGCTCGTGGTGTCGCCGATGACGCCGGCCGAGCCCCCGACCGCTTCGAACATGAGGCGTCCATTCCATTCTTCCGGCAGCGTGACCTCAAAGCGGATGGCGCGATTGATCACGCCGCGCACGCGGCAGTGAGCCGGGAGGTCGTCCGTCGCCGCCACGTCGATGCCCGGCTCGATCGCGTGCTGGAGATCGGTGAGGCGGTAAAGGTTGCGGCAGGAGTTGGCGTCTGGAGCGGCCACCGCCGTGGTGGCTGCGCACAGCGCCACTAATGTCAGTCCTTGCGGGAAATACTTGTTTCGGTACATAAGTTCTCTCGATAGTGCGGGTTCAGGAGCCTTCACATGGTCGCAGACCCCCCCGGCCGCCTCCGCGGGGAAGCCAGCGGAAACATGCCCATGACGCATATCATGGCGGTGGACAGAACTCCGCGAAAGTCGCAGCACGTCAACCCGCGAGTTTCCCTCGCCTTGTCTGTTAACATGGCTTAACAGTTCCTTGGATCACCGGTAGGCGGACGGCCGGCGGTGGCCAGTTCCGGGATGGGGGATGAGCACGACGCAGGTCGCTACCGAGGAATCATTCAGCCGCTCCGCGGGGAAGCAACTGGCGGTGTACGCACTCGCTGCGGTGGCTCTCCTCGCCTTGCTGATGTGGCTGCTCAACCTGCTGGCAAGCCTCACCGCCTCCGCCGCCGGCAGCAGCGCGGCGGTGGATGCCGCCAACAACACCATCACCATCCGGCTGTCGGAGGAGCCGCCGCAACTGGACACCACCCTGCTCACCGATTCCGTGAGCGGCGTGGTCATCGCCCACGTCATGGAGGGTCTCTTGCGTTACGACCAGCACCAGCGGCTGGTGCCGGGCATGGCGGAGCGCTGGGAGATCAACGCCGAACAGGCGGTCTTCAACCTGCGCGATGCCCTCTGGAGCGACGGCGAGCCGGTCACGGCCCACGACTTCATATTCGCCTGGCGCACCGCGCTGGATCCTGTGAACGCCTCCGAATACGCCTTCATCCTCTACCCGATAAAGAACGCCGAGGCCATCAATCGCGGTGAACTGCCGCTCGATGCGCTGGGCGCCCGGGCCGAAGGCGACCGGACGCTGGTGGTGGACCTGGAGCGGCCGGTCGCCTTTTTCGACAAGCTGACGGCGTTCTCCACCTATTACCCCGTGCGGCAGGACTTCTACGAGGCGACCGGGGGCCGCTACGGCGCCGATGCCGATCAACTACTCTACAACGGGCCGTTCGTGATGGATAGCTGGGTGCACGGCCAGTCGCTCGACCTGCGCAAGAACCCGCGCTACTGGGACAGGGAGCGCATCCGCCTCGACCGCATCAACGTCGCCTACATCGTCTCCGATGCCAACGCGGTGCTGAACCTCTTCAAGGACGGCAAGATCTCCCTGGCCTCGCTGACGGCGGAGAACCTGGCCGAGGCCATGGAACAGCGCTGGCACATCAACCGCTTCATGGACGGCTCGGTGTTTTTCATCGAATTCAACCATCGGCCGGACCGGCTCACCAGGAACCTTAACCTGCGCAAGGCCATGCTGCTGGCCCAGGACCCGAACGAACTGGTCTACAAGGTCATCAAGATTCCCGGCTACCTGCCCGGCGAGTCGCTGTTCCCGGTGTTCCTGGACGGCGTGCGCGGCAAGTTCCGTGAAGAGTACCCGGCGCCGGAACACCGGATGGATGTCGCCCGGGCGCGGCAGCACCTCGAGAAAGCGCGCGTGGAACTAGGCCTGGACGAGTTCCCGCCCCTGGTGATGCTCACCGGCGACAACCCGGTCTCGAACATCCAGTCCGAGTATTTCCAGGCTGTTTTCAAGAAGAACCTGGGGCTCGACATACGCATCGACCGGCAGATCTTCAAGCAGCGGCTCGACAAGATGACCAAGGGCCAGTTCGACATGGTGCTGGCCGGGTGGGGGCCCGACTACAACGATGCGCTGACCTACGGCGACCTGTTCGCCTCCTGGAACCTGAACAACCGGGGGCGCTACGCCAATCCCGAATACGACCGGCTGGTGGGAGTCGCGCGGGGGTCGCTGGATGCAAAAGTACGCATGGATGCGTTCGATGCAATGCAGCGCATCATCTATGAGGATGCGGTGCTCATCGTCAACTACGAGCGCGGCCAGGCATACGTCACAGACCCGCGGGTGAAAGGCATCGTGCGGCGCACGGTGGGGGCGGAACAGGATTACACCTACGCCTACATCGATATGGATGGGTAATGGGGTTCAAGCGCAGGCGGTACAGACAAACCGGAAAGACAGGGTGACTCGATACTGGCAATCGGCCGAAGGGACATGGGCCGTTACGCACTGAAGCGCCTGGTCCAGGGCGCCATCACGGTGTGGTTCATCGCCACCGCCACCTTTTTCGCCATGCACCTGGTGCCCGGCGACCCCCTGGCGAGCGACAAGGCGGTCAGCGAGAAGATCCGCGCCAACCTCGAGGCCAAGTACGGCCTCGACAAGCCGCTCCTGACCCAGTACGGCATCTACATGGCAAACCTGGCGCGGGGCGACTTCGGCATATCGTTCACCCAGGAGAACCGCCGGGTGAACGACATCATCCGCGAACACTTTCCCGTCTCCGCCACGCTGGGCATCCTCGCGGTGGTGTTCGCCGCCCTGGGCGGCATCCTGTGGGGGGCGCTCACCGCGCTGAACCGCAACCGCATGCCGGACATCGTCATCATGCTGCTGGTGATTCTCGGCATATCCGTGCCGAGCTTCGTGTTCGCGGCGCTCGGCCAGCTCACCCTGGTCAACATCAACAACCTGCTCGGTTTCTCGCTGCTGCCCGTGGCCGGCTGGGGCACCGTAGCCCACATGCTCATACCCTCCCTGGTGCTGGGCCTGGGCACCATGGCCTACCTCACCCGCCTCATGCGCTCTTCGATGCTCGAGATCATGAACTCCGACTTCGTGCGCACGGCCCGGTCCAAGGGCGTGCCCGCGCCGCGCATCTTCACCCACCACCAGTTGCGCAACGCCATCCTGCCGGTCATCACGGTACTCGGCCCGTCCATCGCGGTGATCACCACCGGCGGCTTCGTCGTCGAGATCGTCTTCGCCATTCCCGGGCTCGGGCGCTATTTCGTGC
>CAZWZH010000121.1:0-4170 GCA_964638775.1 uncultured Pseudomonadales bacterium | reverse complement strand
GGACCGAGCAGCAGGGTGACCTCTTCGGCGGCGCACTGTTCGCCGAGGGCCCTGCCGATCTCCTCGAGCAGCTCTAAATCCCAGGAGCAGGCCAGCGCGCTGGCGGTGGGGAAGCAGGTGGCCGGAACGCTCGCCGCGATGCCAGCATGGTCGGTGCTGCCGGCCTGTTTGCGCAAGCCGTGAGGGCCATCGGTAAGCATGATGGAGGGCAGGCCCAGGCGCTCGCAGGCCTCGAGGCGCCAGAAGCTCCTGCCCGAGCAGAACGCCGCCTTCTCGTCCAGGGTCATTTGCGCCACCAGTGCGCGTGCCTGGTCCTGCTTCGATTTCATGCCTTGCAGCGTGCTCACCATCGTATTCCGGCCTGCCCGGTCAGTCTTGCCCCCCGGAGAGCATAGTGCACCGGGCGGGTTAGAATACGCGCCCATTGCAGCCTGGTGCCCGCGGGTTGCGACTCGGCCATCAAAGCGGAAAGGCTGTGAACGACACCCGGCAAGCGCTGCTCGACATCGCCCATACCCTGGCCACCCGCCTCCTGCGGATCGTGCCGGAGGCGAAGGATATGGACTGGCGCGTCGAACAGGCAGCCGTCTGGCGCGGCGACGATCCGGTCAAGGGCTTCGTCGCCCACCCGGAGCGCGATGACATCGGCCTCGAAGACCTGTTGCAGATCGACCGGCAGAAAGCGCTGCTGGAGGACAACACCCGCCAGTTCCTTTCCGGATATCCGGCCAACAACGTGTTGCTGTGGGGCGCCCGCGGTACCGGCAAGTCATCGCTGGTGCACGGTCTCCTGAACAGGTACGCCGATGACGGGCTGCGCTTGGTGGAGGTTAGCAAGACCCATCTCGCGATGCTGCCCGACATTGTGCGCAAGCTGCGCGAGGAGCCGTATCGATACCTGCTGTTCTGTGACGACCTGTCATTCGGGGACGACGACTACTCCTACAAGACCCTCAAGAGCGCCCTGGAGGGCTCGATATTCAGGTCGTCCGGCAACACGCTGGTTTATGCCACCTCCAATCGCCGGCATCTGTTGCCCGAATACATGTCCGAAAACACCGGCGCGGCTTTCGTCGATGGCGAACTTCACCAGTCTGAAGCGGTGGAGGAGAAGATTTCCCTGTCCGACCGGTTCGGGTTGTGCCTGTCGTTCTATCCCTTCAAGCAGTCCGAGTACCTCGCGGTGGCCCGCTACTGGGTGGAGACGCTCGCCCGGCGCAATGCCCTTTCCTGCACCTGGAACGACGAACTCGAGAAGGAGTCGCTCAGTTGGGCGCTCGGGCGGGGCGTGCGCAGCGGCCGGACGGCGGAACATTTCGCGCGCCACTGGGTCGGAAAAGCCATGTTGCAGCGCGCGGACTCGCAGGAAACCTGACCGTTACGTCCGGATGAGCGGCAGCGTCGGCGGATTGAGCCGGTGATTGATTCGAACCGCCTGGCCGCCAGCCGCGTCCCGCCGGAACCGGTTGTTTGGCCGGTTTCCGAGTCGCGATCGATTTAGGAGAGTTTCTGTGTCAATGAACGTGGCGCCGGCGTCATCCGGCAGCGGATTTCTTCTTCTGGCTCTGTTGATGCTCGCCGGCACGAGCACCCAGGCCGGTACCGTCGTCTTAAAAAACGGCGATCGCCTCAGCGGTGAAGTCGACAGCATCTCGGGGGGCCGCCTGCTGTTGGATACGGAGTACGCTGGGCGGATACCCATAGCGCTCGATGCCGTGGAATCGGTGACATCCCCAGTGGATTTCCACGTCCGGTTTCGCGGTGGCGGGTACCTGGACGGCAAGCTCGCAGCAGAGGGTGGCGCGCAGCGTCTGGTGAGCAATGACCAGGGGTCACAGCCCATCGACCTTGCCGCGGTCTCGAACGCAAGCCGCCACGGCGAAGGGCTGGCAGACCTGGCCAGCGGCTGGAGCACCTCGGCAGACCTGGCCGCCGCGCTTTCCACCGGGAACAGCGAGACGGAATCGGTGAACCTGCTGGTGCGATCGACCCTGGCGCTCGACTGGACCGTGCACGACTGGACACTGCTGGTGAGCCGCGAGGAGGCCGACAGCGTGGTCTCCAAAGAACAACTGGATTTCGATTACGGCTACAAGCGGTTCTTCACCGACAGGTGGTTTGCCCTGGGGAACGCGGAGTACTACCGCGACGAGTTGAAAGACATCGACCTGCGCATCACGCTCGGCGGTGGCATCGGCTACCAGGTCTGGCAGGACAGTTTCGGTGCGCTTTCCGTGGGTACGGGCGTCAGCGCCGTCTTCGATGAAATCGGCGCCAAGGCCAAGGAGAACCCGGCCTGGCGCTGGGAACTGGACTACAACCGGTTCCTCTGGAGCAAGCAGTTCGAGTTCTTTCACCGGCACAGCCTGCTGGTGATTCCCGACAGCGGCCGCGGGGAGGTCATCGAGGCGTCCACCGGGGTACGCCTGGCCGTCAGCGACCGGTTGAATACGCACTTCAGGGTGGATCACCGCATCGACACCAAGCCGCCCGAGGATGCCGAACGTACGGACGTGACCTACAGCCTGGGTGTCGGCTTCAGGTTCTGAGGGCGGTCTGCCGCTCTCTGCGAGGCGGGGAAGGGGCGAGTTGACAGAACCGCGGTCTCTCAGCAGGCTGCGCGCCATGGAAATCAGGGCATACGAACGCGAGCGAGACCTCGAGGCAATCCAGCGCATCTGGTACGAGATCGGCTGGATCGACAGCGAGGCGGGCGCCCGGGCCGTTGCGGACTTCGCCGATACGGGCAGTTGCCTGACGGCAGCCATCGACGGAGAGGCGGAGTGCATGGCGCATGCGTCTCCGGGGATGATGCGCTACGTCAATGCCTGCCGAAATCCGCGGCTCAAGCCGGGGTTGTCCGACGAGATCGGCGAAGACCTGCGCTTTTGCGCAGTGACGGCGGTAATGACCAGCCGCATCGCGCGCCGGCTCGGACTGGCGTTGCAGCTAACCGCAAGGCAGGTTGCCGCCGCGGCGCTGGAAGGCGTCCCGCTTGCGGTTCTGGGCGTGTTCGACCAGGGATTCTACGACCGGCTGGGGTTCGGAACGGGGAGTTACGAAAGCATGCATCGCTTCGACCCGGCGACGCTGCGCGTGGATGCCCCGTCGCGCCCGCCCAAACGCCTGAACAAGGACGACTGGCGCGCGGTGCATGGCGCCATGATGACGCGCCATCGCGGCCACGGTGGTTGCCTGCTGACAGAACCGGAATTGATGAAGGCCGAACTGGGGCTCAGGCCCGGCGGTTTCGGGCTGGGGTACGAGACGGACGGCACGCTGACCCACTGCCTCTGGTTCGACACCAGGAACGTGGACCATGGGCCCTACAGTGTGGAGATGCTGGCTTATCGGGACGGAGGACAGTTGCTGGAATTGCTGGGGCTGCTGAAGTCCCTGGACGACCAGGTTTCTCTCATCGAGATGCCGGAGCCTCCGGGCATTCAGTTGGAAAGCCTGCTCGACCAGCCGATTCGCAATCGGCGCAACACCCGGAAGTCCGATTTCGCGGCCTCCCATCAAGCGCTCGCCTGGTGGCAGGTGCGAGTGCTGGATGTGGCGGCCTGCGTGGAAAGGCGGCACTGGCCGGGCGATGAGGTGCGGTTCAACCTGACGCTTACCGACCCGATTGGCGGTTATCTCCCGGATGGCTCCTGGGGTGGCTGCGGCGGCGACTACTGGATTTCGATCGGTACCCGGTCGTTCGCGGAGCACGGACATCGGGCCGGCCTGCCCACACTGCATGCTTCGGTCGGTGCGTTCAGCCGGCTCTGGTTCGGTGTCGCTCCGGCTTCCAGCCTGGCGGTTACGGATGACTTTCGAGTCTCGGGCGGCGTTCGCGGCGCGGCTTCGAACGCCGGTTCCGGATACCTGCTCGAACGGCTGGACGAGGCGCTCTGCATGCCTCGACCGCAGCTTGGATGGGACTTCTGACCGGGCCGGGCACCTGAGGTGCGGCATCGTCCGGTGAGAGGATTGCAGACTGGCCGGACCCAAGTTGACGCCACCATGACGCGTCCATAGAATGCGCCGCTCCCTCCGACGTCCCCTTCGTCTAGAGGCCTAGGACTCCAGGTTTTCATCCTGGCAACAGGGGTTCGACTCCCCTAGGGGACGCCAGATACGTAAGTTATTGAAATTTAACAGTTTATTAGATATTCGACCCCCATA
>CAZWZH010000120.1:0-3714 GCA_964638775.1 uncultured Pseudomonadales bacterium | reverse complement strand
ACGTCGGTCGATGGCGGCGCCAACCTGATTGCGCTTTTCGCCCAGTGGGGCCTCGTGCAACTCCTGTTGTCGCTGGTCGCCTGGGTGGTTCTGTGGCGGTATCGCCAGCTCGTCCCGTTCGTGCTGCTCCTGTTGCTCATCGAGTGGCTCGGACGTCTCGGCATTGGCCTGTTCAAGCCGGTGATTGCGGCCGGAACGCCGCCGGGGGTCGTCGGTAACTTCGTCATCCCACCGCTGGTTGCCGTTGCGCTATGGTTTTCGCTGCCTCGAAGGCAGGCGAGCACGTCGAAGCAGGACATCGCCAACCGGTGATGCCCGCCGCCTGAAGCGGTTGGGTTGTCGCATTGCGGGGAGGTGAATGCTCGCGAGTCAGGCCCGCTGGCTCGAAACCGATACGGTCTCTCCGGTCATGTAGGAGGAATAGTCGCTCGCCAGGAATACCATCACGTTGGCCACCTCCCAGACTTCGGCTGACCGGCCGTAGGCCTCCCGGGTCTCCAGTTCGTGTAGCTGCTCGAGTGGGATGGCCTTGGAAAGGAACGGATGCATGGCCAGGCTCGGAGCGACGGCGTTGACGCGGATGCCGAACTCGGCGCCTTCGAGCGCGGCACAGCGGGTCAGGGCCATCACGCCAGCTTTTGCGGCCGCGTAGTGTGCCTGCCCCTTCTGGGCTCGCCAGCCGAGCACCGAGGCGTTGTTGACGATCACGCCGCCAGATTCGCGCATCGCCTGCATCGCGGCGCGGGTCATGCGGAAGGTGCCGTTCAGGGTTACGTCCAGCACGGCCGCCCACTGCTCGTCGGTCATTTCCATGAGGTTCGCCGTGCCGCCGAGGCCGGCGTTGTTGATGACTGCATCGATGGACTCGAAAGAGTTCCGGGCGGTGTCGAAAAGGGCGTTCACTTCTGCCTGCACGGTCACGTTGCAGAGCGTGGAGACAGGCCGGATGCCGGTTGTCTCCTCGAGGCGGTCGACGGATTCCGCCAGGCGTTTCGCGTGGATGTCGGAGATCAGCACCCTGGCGCCTTCCTCCAGACAACGTCTTGCGGCCGCATAGCCGATACCCGTACCTGCGGCCGCCGTGACCAGCACGTTCCGGCCGGCGAGCAGGTCGTGGCTTTGCGGGTACTCCGGCGGGCGGGACAGGTCTGTCACGGGTCGGAGCCTTTCAAGAAAACCGGTCGAATTTCATGGGATTCGATTGCAGGCGGACGGATTCCGGCATCGGCAACGCCTGCGCCTCACGTCTCTCCGGCCTCGTCACCGAAGCCGGCCGCATCCCCGCTTTCGACAAAGGCGTCACGTGACTTCTGGGAATCCTCGTGAAGGTACATTTCGAGCGTGAGTCCCTGCTCGGCGCGGTAGGCGCGGTCGATATCAGAGGTTTCGATGCCGTTCAGGGACTGCTTGGCGATACGCAGGGCATCGCGGCTTTTGGAGGCGATGACGGCGGCGAAATCGCGGGCGGCGGCCGGGTGCTCGGCCCTCGGCACGAGTTGTGCGATGCCGCCGAGGCGCCAGGCCTCTTCCGCGGTGATCTGCCCGCCGGTGAGAAAGGCGGCGCGAACCTGGGCGTGAGGCACGATACGCTGCAGATGGGCTGCGCCGCCCATGGCGCCGCGGTCGATTTCGGGCAATGCGAAATACGCGTCGTCCGCGGCGACGATGGCATCGCTGGCGCCGCAGAGGCCGATACCGCCACCGAGCACGAACCCGTGCGGTGCCGTAACCACCGGCACCTCGCAACGGTGCACCGCACGAAAGCTCAGGTAGTTGCCCCGATTCACCTCGACGATGCGGTTCGGGTCGGCCTGCAGTTCCTTGATGTCGACGCCGGCGCAGAAGCCCTTGCCCTCGGCGCGGATCAGGAGGCAGCGCACTTCCTTGCGTTCGGCAAGCCCATGGACTATGCCGGGCAGTTCGAGCCAGAGGCTCGAGTCGAAGGCGTTGACCGGCGGGTGATCGAAAACGATCTCGCCGATACGGTCGCGGACATCCACCTCAAAGGGCATCCGGTGCTGCCTCCTGCGTTGTTGCGGGCTCCGTCGTCAGTTTACTGTTTGGTAGGGGGTCAACCAAACGCGCATTAGTAACGGCTGATTCTACGCAACTAAAGTTTGAGGGAGTGGCCAGGTTTCTCTATCGTTAGTTTCCGTACCCAGCGCTTTCACTACTCTTGCAAACCTCGCTACGTTTGTTCACGGCCAGGTGCGGCTAAGTCATCGCAGGTTTCATGGCGCACTTCGAAGACAAAGTGGTTCTGGTCACCGGCGGCACCCGCGGTATCGGCCGGGGCATTGCCGATGCGTTCCTCGAACGCGGGGCGCGGGTTTTCTCCTGTGCGCGCAATGCGCCGGCGCAAGCCTCGACCGGCATGGGCGGCGCGGAGTTCGTGCAGACGGACGTTCGCGATGCCGGGCAGGTCGGGGAACTGATCGAAACCGTGCTCGGCCGGGCAGGGCGCCTCGATGTGCTGGTCAACAACGCCGGGGGCAGCCCGGCCGTTGATGCCGCGACCGTCTCGCCCCGGTTCACGGAAGCGATCATCCGCCTGAATCTGCTGGCGCCTCTGCTGGTCAGCCAACAGGCTTATCCGGCACTCAAGCAATCCAGGGGTTCGATCGTGAACATTGCCAGCGTATCCGGAATCCGGCCCTCACCGGGCACGGTGGCATACGGAGCGGCCAAGGCGGGGCTGCTGTCTGCCACCGTATCCCTGGCCCAGGAATGGGGCCCGGAGGTGCGGGTGAACGCCATCGTCGCCGGGCTGATCAAGACCGCGTCAGATGCGGCGGATGAGCACTACGGGGGGCGTGCGGGCATCGAGAAGATCGAGAGCCGGCTACCGGCGCGGCGCATGGGAACGGCGGTGGACATCGCCGATGCCTGCCTTTATCTGGCGTCGGATTCGGCGGCCTACGTGTCGGGGGCGGCGCTGGAGGTGTTCGGCGGTGGCGAGCCCCCCAGCTTTCTTTCATTCGTGGAAGACGCGCTCAAAGATCGTTGACCCCGGGAGAACTCGACCCGGTATCCGGTGCCGTGACCGAGAGCGAACAACCTGTAATACCAGGATGAGAGAGTGGGCGTGCGGTGAGGGCATCCGGCACCTTTAAGGCACCCCTACGCCCTGGAATTCCAACACAACGCGTCCGCCTGGCGTGCCGGATGCCCTCACCGCACGCCTGCTCTCGGAGCCCGAACCATGGCGCTTCCCGCACTTCGGCACACCACGAATATGCGTCGTTGGCTCAGCGATCAACGATGCGTCCCCAGCGGTAGTCGTACTTGAGGTTCTTCACCGCCAACGTCGTTTCCGCATGACGCACCCCGGCGATGGACATGATCTCGTCGTTCACCAGGCGCACCAGGTCGGCTCCGTCCTCGACGATGGTTATGGCCAGGATGTCGTAGCGGCCGAGCATGGTGGCGGTGAACCCGATGAAGGGCAGGCCGGCGATGCGCTCCGCGACCTCGGCGATGCGGTGCAGGTCGACCCGGATGCCGATGTAGGCCATCACCGGCTGCTTCGAGCCGGCGAAGCGGGTGACGGCGGTGATGCGGATCATGTTGTTTGCCTGCAGGCGCTTGATGCGGGCGCGCACCGTTCCCTCGGCGAGCCCGAGGTCCAGGGCGATCTCGCGGTTGCTCATGCGCGCATCGTGAGCGAGGTGTTCCAGGATCTGCCTGTCCACGTTATCGAAGCGCCGCGCGCTC
>CAZWZH010000119.1:0-28324 GCA_964638775.1 uncultured Pseudomonadales bacterium | reverse complement strand
AAAGGCCAGCGGGTCACCGACGCCGAAATGAAAAGCCTACGCTGCCGCAAACACAAATTGCTCCCCGAATGGAACTATACGATCAAACCCTCCCGCAATTCTGACCGTCTCCAAATGTGAAGTTATTTTTGCGCGGCCCCTAAGCGCGGTGACAGATCGCCTAAAACAACAAGTTCGGGTGTATGAGGACCTATTGAATCAAGGTGAACGGATTGGAGTGATAGTGGCACGTAAGGAAGATCGTGAGAAGGTTTTTGAGCACCTTTCTCAAGATTCAAACCTCAGAGATATGGTGCAAGTTATTCGGGCGAGGGGCTCAGGTGAGAGCGATTACGATCCGGCCTTTGATCCGAAGCGACCGATCTGCATTTTGACCGTCAAGGGATGTAAGGGGTTGGAGTTTCGTACTGTCCATTGGTTGTTTGCCGATTCTTTGAGTCATCGCCATGAAAACGAGGATTACTACACTGTCGTCACTCGGGCCAAAACCAGCATCAACCTTTACTATACTGAGGCGCTGCCTAGTGTTTTGGCTGGCGCACATGGGCCGGACGGAGTGGATCCATGGTAAAGGCGCTACAGATGGGCAATAGATACATCACTGTGAGCGACAGCGAACTTGACGAACTGTTGCGAGGTGAGCAGCAAACTCAACTCCTGCACAAGGACCCACCTGCGTTGGATTCGTTGCGCGCAGGCGAGATTGGCGTTTTGGTCGAGCTCGGAGAAACCCCGACGCAGCCGTTGCGGCCATTGGCGCTTGTTTGCCATGATGAGGATGTTCGTAGGCTATGCGGACGATACGCGCATGTTAGGACTAATTTTTCACCACTCACGGCTTGGTGTCACCTGCTTAGCCCAGCATTTTACAAAAACATTGAAGGCGTCATAAAGCAGCCACGGATTGGGAATACTGCTTCTGCGTGGAGCGGTTTAGTCATTGCTGAAACCCTGCTCATTAGTGGTAAGCCTCTAAAAGGTGTTCGGATTTCTGCTTGTCTAGCTTCGGCCACCTACGCCGTTGCTCGAACGCTGGCGTTGTGGGACAGTCTGTCTTTGGAATCAATCGTTGAAAAATTCGATTCAGCAAACATATTGTGTAGAGGAACTGGCGCGGCTTCAAAAAATCAAGCTCGATTGTCGAATGTTCGGTCCGCCTTCCTGCCGCTCTGGAAGTGTCTCGACGCGCTGAATACTAGTCCGACCGGTACGGGCGGGGAAGAAATATCTCCGTTGGTTGTAGCTCTCAACGCTCTTCAGGATGAGAGAATGTGCTCCGATCCTAACGAAGCCAAAAAATTCGTAAGTCCATTGTTAGACGCAGTTCCTGAAGCTCAAGATATGTGTAGGCTCACGGAGATCACTCCAGAATCGCGACTTTCACTTTTTGATGAACTCGTGAGTATTTTCGAGAAAATAGATCGGACGGAGTTCGTGCGGCGCAACGCACTAGGCTTGGTGATTGGGTATCTTGCCACAGTTGCGGCGGGGGGGGCTGCGAGCCTTGCGCTCGTGGAGAGTCGCTCTAAGGAGTTTCCCGAACTCACTGGGTGGGCGTATCTGGTTGGCGGTATTGGCCAAGGAGCTACATGGACTTCTGGATTCGATGGGCTTGGGCGATTGGTTGCTCGGGAGCTTCTTCGTCCCTTGCGTCTCGATGAATCGCCAACATGTGACTTTGCTTTCGACGAAGCAGGGGTACTTGCAGATAAGGAACTGAAAGAACCCTTGGTTCATTTGAGGATAAAGCAGGCAAAAGTCCTAAGTGTTTCTCTCTACCCCGGCGTAAACATCGCGATTCCTATCGTGGATGATCCAGTCTCGGAAGGCACCTACCGTGATACTAGGAAGGCAAGGCATGTCACCCCATCCCAAGCTTCGACCAGCCGTGTTGAGAATCCTGTTGAAATGTTGGCACAGGCTTTGTGGCCTTACCTTAAGCCCCTTGTGATCGACGAAACAACGCAGCGATTTTCTGCCAAACGTCGGAGCAGGAAGAGCTCACAGCAGTCTCGGCAGAAAGGGAAATCCGAAGAAGCTCCGCGCTTGCCGTTTGAAGACGGGAATAGGTAAGCGCAAGCTGACGTCCCTCCGATTTGAAGTCGAGGGCGGGACGCTCTCGGTCTGGGGATCCTGCTATTGTCACCATTGCGACCAGGCCCAAATGGTTCAAGATGAGCCGGTACCGGGTGCAGGGGTTTGCCGAGCGGTTGGGAAAGTCCAAGAGCTTTGTCGCTTATCGCCGTCTTGGAATCGTGCGAAATGGGTCCAAGTCTGCCGATAGTCCTGTTCCCTATTCGCCGGGAGAAACGGAGCGATGAAGTGGATTTCTCGGTTTACGGGGCCACCGGGTTGTGTGTTGTCGGTGATTTGGCGGCGGATAGTGCCGGTTTTGAGGGAGCGGATGTCTTCCCAGCCCAAGGCGGTGTTGGTGGCTTTGAGGGTAGGGGAGTCGATGGTGTAGCTAGTGTCGTTCTTGAGGGCCTTGCGGGGGAGGCCGACGCCGGGGAGGCCCTTGGAGGCGGTGAAGACGATGCGGCCGGTGGTGTCGTAGTAGGTGTCGGCTTCGTATTGGCGCATGACGGGGAACTGGACTCGGTAGATGGTGAGGAGTTCGTCCAACGTGAGGCCGAGGGCGATGGCGGTGAGTACGTCGATCTCGACTAGGGCCTGGCGGCGGGCGTAGTCAGTGCGCAGGGCGACTTCGCGGTTCCAAGTGGGGGTGAGGTCGCGGAAGAAGGTCGCTGGGAGGCGTGGGTCCGGGCTGGTCCAGGCGTTGGCGGTGAAGGCGTCGATGTGGCCGCGGGATGGGTCTTCGGGGAGTGGAGCGTTGCAGATTTCATTCCAGAGGTCGGTGTAGTGGGTGGTTAGGCAGCATAGGCAGAGGGTGCGTGCACGAAGGGCGTTGCGGATGGCTGGGTCGCAGTCGGAAGACAGAAGCGGCAAGCGGTTGAGCCACGACAGGTTTATCTCGCCGGTACCGGTTGTCTTCACAAAGAAATCGAGCACAATTGACATTGCCAACGCAGAGAAATCCAAACAGCTCAGGGCGTCCCGGAAAGCGGTAGCTACAACAGTGTGAATCAGCGCTAAGCCTTTGGGGACGATTGCGGCGATTAGAGTTCGCTCGGCTGTTGGGCCCACCATCCTTCTGTTCACCGTGCGGAAATACTCGCTGCTACGCCTTGGCGCTTTTTTACCGACTTCCACCCAAGACACTCTGGGGGTGCGCCGCTCGTACTCTTCCGCACCACACGCCGGAACGTAATTGGAGCGGGGCAGGTAGTCGTCCGGGAGAGCGTTGAGGTCCAAGCAGTCGTAGTCGCTGCTCTTGACACACCGTGGGCGAGGCGTCTTGTTGAGCGGATTGCCGACTGAGAAGTGGGGACCGGACAGCACCAGTTCAGCAAGCGATTCAGGAAACCGTGTCTCGCGTCGAATTGTCCCTTCCCGTTGCGACATGGTCTCGTGCCAATGCCCCGTCGTTTGGAAGGCGCCTGTCATGCTAGTTAGGCGCGAAGGGCGCGTCGACAATTTCCCCACAACGGTCAGCAACTCTCGTGAATGCAATGCTGGTAGCCTAGCTTCGTGTCTATGCGTTTTGTCCCCATCGTACAGCGCCGCGAATGTGCCGAGCGCTTCCGAACCAACCCTAAGCACCCTTGCGGTGTGGCCGTTTGTGTTCCACCTGCCCTGATCGTCCTTCAATCCCGGCACATTGGAGCCGCCTGGATGTTCGAAGGTGCTATCGACGGTGGCAGGTGTATAAAGATTTGCTATGTGATCAAATGTTGGCTCCGCTGAATGAGGCCCGTAGATATTCACGCTAAAGGATGTATGGTGATCTATTTCTGCGAACAGCTTCAGTTCATTTGCAAACTGAAAGTGAGATCGTAACCGACCATACACTTCGCGCCGAAGTTTCCCTCCCTTTGGATCATCGTAGACGCTCTCTGGGTGCAGAAACCCTGCCACACCGTACTTGCTGGCAATCATCCAAGCCTGGGGTAAAAAACACTTGTAAAGGTTGGCCTGCTGCTTCAACAACGCTGGATAGTTCTGCTGAGCATTTAGAAACCCCTGCGTCGCCTCCGCATCCTCCACCTCCTCAATCCAGGCCTCCTGGAGCCCCGCAAATTGCTCGAACGCGTTATCCCGCCCTCGCGTCATCTCCACCGCCGAGTGTTTCCTCAGTACCAGCGACGGATCGAAGTCCCCCAGCACTCCCGCCTCCTTCCACTCAACTTTGATCCACGGGGGGTTTCCCAGCACCAAGTCGAACCCGTTCCGCTTGCTCCCGTCTTGTCGCTTGCCGTAGAAAACATCCGCGAATACTAGTTCCCAATGATGAAACCGTCGCCGCTTGGCCAGTTCATCCACGAACTTCAGGCGTGGGAACTGCTCAAACAGGCTGCCGAGGTCCAGCATGCCGATCTCGTTGGTGATTCGTTGGGCCAGTTCGGCGGCGTGTTCCGCGTACTCTTCGCCGAAAAGGTCCACCGTCTGGTTCGGCCCCAGGCCGGGTTGGAAGACAGAGCCGGTCAGCACTAGGCTCACCTCGCTCAAGAACTGGTCCCGCGTCGGCAGCCGTTCCGCCTCGCCGATGGGCCAGAACCAGAGGGCGCACCAGTAGTCCATCACGAGCTTCAAGCGGCGGTAGGGGCTGACCGTGCGGGTGCCTTCGCTGAACACCCCTTGGCTGCGGATGCGATCCTTCCATTCATTGGAGGTGCGGTCCGTTGCCGCCATCTCGTGACCCCACACTGGCAGCGGGTCTTCGGTGTACTGGCGGTCCTTGGCCAGTTGCTCGGCGTGCAGTTCCCAGAGTTCGTCAACGCGGGCGGAAAGGCTCTGCAGCTCGCCAATCTCGTCGGCTTCGAACGGCAGGCAGAAAGCTTTACGCCAAGACGCGATGCGCTGTAAGTTCTCGGCTTCGTACTGTTTGGCAGCCTTGTTGCGGTAGTCCGCCATGCCGGGGTCAGGCAACAGGAAGTGGTAAACCGCATCCGCTGGCCGGGTGCCGGGGAAGACGCGCTCCGGCGGACCGTTGAACCAGAGATCCGCTTTCTTTTGCTTTTCGAGGCGGCTGCCGGAATACACCTGCCGACGGGCGCCGATCAGCGAGTTGCCGCACACCAGTTGGTAGCCGAACCAAGGCACATGGCCGTCCTTGTGGATGCAGTTCAACCACAGCGACACTTCAGCGAGCTCTTGGGCTACCGGGTTCAGGTCCACGCCAAAGACGTTTCGGTCGGCGACGTAGTGCTTCACCTTCTGCAGTTCGTCTGCGTAGTCCTCGTGGGGGATGCGTTCGTTACGCTCGCGCTGGCGGCGGTCCAGGTATTTCATCGCCAGTTGGTTGACCGCCTCGTTCAGGAATGCGGCGCTGCCCATGGCGGGCTCGCAGATGGTCAGGTCCAGAATCGTGCTGGCGGGCATCCCGTCGTCGATCAATTCCTTGAGGGCGTACTTCACCACGCAGCGGGTCAGGCTTTCCGGGGTGTAGTAGCTGGCGGTCTTCTGACGGTCCCGCCCGGCCAGGCGGTAGATGAAGCGGCCCTTGGGATGCACCTTCAGCTTGCGCAAGGACTCCACGCCGCGCAGGAACACCCGCTCCTCCTCGCTGTACTTGTGCAGTTCGCTCAGAGGCACGAACCAGGCGTTGGCCAGTTCGTCCGGGTCTTCGCCGGCCCGCTTCACTTCGTAGAGGTCCTCTTCGGCGAAAAAGCCGCGGTAGGACAGCAGCGCCTCGTATACGGCCCCGAGTTGGTTGATGCCGAGCTGCGCGTAAGAAATGCGGCCGCGGCGACGGCTGCGGCCCTTTGGCGGCCGGGTGAGGGACATCAGTCGGATCACCTGCTGCAGTGTCTCGTTGCGGAGCTTCACGCGGTCGAGCACCGGTGTGGCATCGGCGCGGAACAGGGCGCTGTCCAGGGCGCGGATTTCGAAAGTGTTGTGCAGGCCGCCTGCCAGGAGGGCGCCTTCACCGCCGTCGAAGCCGTCGCGTATCAGGCGAAACAGGGTCTGGATACTCTCGTGGATGTAGTAGCCGCTCTGGGATTCGCCGCTGGTCAGGCGCACCAGTTCGAGGTCGCGCAGGTGCTCCAGGCTGTAGCCCTTGCGGTAGGCCTCGGAGTTGAGCGGCGCATAGCCGAGTTCCGGGCGCGCTTCGATGTAGAACAGGAACAGCAGGCGGTACATGTAGCGCAGTGCTTCCAGGCCGAGCTTCTCGGCAAGCTCGTCGTCCAACTGATAGATGCGCTCCTTGCGTACTTCGGTGAGGTAGCGGATGGCCTCGTTGCCGATCAGTTCGATGGACTCGCGCAGGGCGTACTTTAGGTCGTTGGAGACGGCGAAGGCGTGCTTGTGGCTGTTCTCGTCCAAGGTGTCGTGCAGGCCCATGCCTTGGTCCGGCAACAGGCTTTCCGCATGCAGCAACGCGGCGGCGGCTTGCAGCGTAGGCGCTTCGCGGCGGCCGAGGATGTCGTCGAGCAGGAAGCGCAGCAGGCGGTTGTGGGTCCATTTGCCACGCTCGATCAGCAGCACTTGGCCGGGGGCAACCAGCAGCACCCAGCGGGGTGGACGTGCGTCGCCGAAGATGCGCCGCGTGATGATGCGCTCCCAAGTTTCCTTCAGCAGGGCTTCCGGCGGTGTCGCTTCGCCTTGGAACTGCTCACGGTGCGGGCAGAGCGAGAGCGGGTCTTCATCGTCGCCCAACGGATCGTATGCGCCAAGCACCAACAATTGTGGCGCGCCGCGATGCAGGCCGCCGGTGTACAGCACCGGGATGTCGTCGTCGACTTCCCTTGGCCGGTAGTGGTCTGGCTTCACTTCGTAGCCGAGTTCTCCGAGCAGTCGCCGGAACCAGGCCCGCTGCAAGTCGATACGCACGCGATGGTGGCGCTCGCGATCGAATTGCCGGCGGAAGCGGAGGTAAGGCCGGGCGAGCGCCCTCAGTGCCTGATCCGGTGGCCGTTCCCCCCCGTCGCTTTCGGTCGCGGACTCGCGCCAGCGGGTGGCGGTGCCTTTGATGTCCCCCGCCAGCAACTCAGCAAGGTAGTGGTGGCTGTAGAACTCGTTTTCGTTCTGAATGCCGACGTAGGTGGCGGGCATGGTCGGCTCTAGGGCGATCCGGCGGTGAGGTTGAGCATCTCCATCAAGTCGCCTCGCCGAAAGGTGCCGGCGAGTTGCTGGAGCGAGACCCGGCGATCGCCGTAGCAAGTGCGGAGGGCGTCGGTGACTTTCTCAGCGGCGAGTTTGTAGTACCGGTCCTTGTTCTCTTGCAATGCAGCCTTGGCAGCCGGGAAATGTTGATGGGACAGTTCTGTCTGCTCTACCTCCAAGGCAGCCAGAAGCTCGCGGCCCATCAACATCGCCAAATGGTGTGATGCGTAGGGAGTGAAGTCAGGCGCATCCTCATCCTGGTTTCTGCGCCGCCGCTCTGCCTCCTGGAAGAGCAGCACCGCAGTCAGGGCCTGTGCCGGGTTGAGGCCATTGAAGATGAACTCGTAGAGCTTGCCGAAGTGTTCGCGCCTACGGAACTTGGCTTGGTGGGGCCGCCCACGCCAAACAGCCAGCGTTGCTTCGGCCACTTGAGCGCTTGAAACCACATCTTCACCCCCCGCGCCCTCTTCCCGGTGGTGCTTGTAGGTGAACCCCAAGTTCTTTATTCCCATAGCCAGCGTCTTCTGGATCTCGTCATTCGAGTGAAGGTCTCGCAGGTCCACTGGGCTTTGGCTGTTGGTGGCCCTTGTTATCTCACGGACGATCTCCTTGGAGTCGCTGGGAACCTGGTAAATCCGCATCAACACGAACGAATTGGAGCCGCGGGACGAGTCTTCCTCAAGGGCTTGGTGAATTGTCCGGCACGTCTGGCCGCCATTGATGACTTGCAGGTTTTTCAGTTGCACCCGGTAGTCGGCCATCTGCATGGCGTTGTAGTCAAAGTGATCGCAGATTGCCGTGATGCCGTTGTTGTAGAAGTAGAAGTTGTCGGACTCTTCTTGATTGGTCAGGGTGCGGAATATCTCCGCGTTGATTCGATTCGCTGGTCCGAGGTAGCGGCGGATGTTTCGATCTAGCAGGCGATCACCGTGGGTTTCGAATATTCGATGCAGCTCGTGGACCGAGATCCTCCCCACCAGCACGCGCTTGAAGTTGAGGTCCTCGGCCACCATCTTGCCGGTCAGCGTGAGCACCTCATCGACGCGCGGCTGTCGCTGCAGTGTGCGCACTATGGCGTCGTGGTTGAAGTGCTCGACTTCAAGCTGATCGCCAAATTGCCCTTTGGCCTGCTGAACCCAGTGGTCGGCTTGGTCCGCCCATTTCGCCCCGTTGTTGCAGAGCAGCAACCGCACGGTGGGAATGTAGCCGTCGCGGATCAGGGAGCGGATTTCGTCAATGCGAGGCTGTAGCTTTCGGTTCAAGGCCACGTCCCGATGGGGGTCGAAGAGTACCTCGATGGTTTGCAGCGAAGCCTTCACGCTATTTTCCGGGAAGTGCGCCCCACCGTTCAAATCCTTGATCTTGTACTTGCCCTGAAACAGGGTGACGACAAAGTTGCCGTCTTCAACGTCACCGAGGCAAAGTCCGTCAACGCCGGCGTCGTTGCCGCCCTCCGTGAGCATCTCTGCGCACTCCTCCAACGGCAGGTCAAGTGCGGTGGACATGCAAAGGAGCACGAAGGCAGCCGACTTGCGCTTGTTTTCGTCTGGCCACGGAAGCCACTCCGGGTGGCTCTCAATGATGCCTGTTATCCGCTGGTCGATGATGCTGGCGTTGATGTTCATGCCGTGCCTGGCCGTGTCGAGGTTCGCCATCCGCTTCGCCGCGCACGATAGCACCCGGCGCGGCGGGCGTCACACGCCAGCAGATCAGGGCCAGCGTGGGACTCCCTTGAGCCGAAGGGCGGCCTTGGAAGGAGCCCGGAACGAGGGCAGTTTCCTATGAGTCAGCGTCTCTTGCCTATGGTTAAAGCTTCGAAGGGACATCGTGGCAGCGCACCATCAACCCGGCGTCATTGCGCAAATTACCTTTACCCAAGGTGATGGTTCCGTGGTCATGGTGTCTTCAATCCACTTGAGGTACTCGTCGTACACCTCGTCGACTTCCCCGCGAACCCGGCTGCGATGCTGGCGCTTAGCCGGGTTTGCCTGAGAGGGTTGGGCAATGTCCAATTCGAGTTGTTGGAGACGGCGTTCCCTGAAGGCGTCCAACGCGGCGACTTCTTCGTCGAGCTGGGCGTTGATAGTCTCCTCGAAGGCATTGCGCCTTTGCAGGAAGTGCCGTCGGGCGCGCTTCACGGCTTCGGGCAGCAAGGCGCCAAGGCCCTCCAAGTCCGGCGGCTGTTCGCGGTTCGGAATTTCGTGCAGGCCGAGGCCGGTGCGCTCCATGGTGGCCTTGAAGGTGAGGGTTTCGGAGAAGACCCCGTCCACGAACGAAAGCGCCACCCACTCGTACAATAGGGGATGGCCCTTGCGGTTGGGAACCAGGCCGGAGAGAACGAACACGCATTCGTCCGCCGCAAGTCCCGGAAGGCCGCTCAGCACCGGGGCTTCAAAGCGGCCGAACGCCGTGAGCATACGGTCGTTCAGCCACTCGACCACCGGGCTCAATCGCCACAGGTAGTGCAGCCGCGGCCAATTCGCCTCGGCCCGCCGGCTTTCGGCGATGGCCTCAGCCATGCGCGGGCCGCTGGTGGTGAGCACCAAACGTCTGCTTTCGGACAACACTTCCGGCGGCAGATAGCTGTACCGCGCCACAAGGTCTTCCGGGGCGTCCAACGTCAGTGTTTCCGCATCCGTGTCCACCCCGAAGCGCAACCGTGCGCCCGGGTACGGGACTTCGCCGCCCAAGGCCTGTTCCCGTTGCGTACGCAGCCGGTGCAACGCCGCTTCACAGTAGTGCAGGTCGCTCGGGAACAGCGACATCGGCGGCGGCGGGGTGGCGGGTGCCTCTTGTTCCTTCGCACCCCCAGCTCCCTGCAGGAACAGCGCTAGAAGGTTGTCGCCCTCATTGGACTTGGGCCGTAGGCGGCGATCGAATGCCTCGGCGGATTCGCCGTTGGCGATGGCGGTTTCGGTGATCCGCTCTTCCTCGGCGGCGTCATAGACGTCCATAAACACCGATGGGTCGCCGATGTTCTTGTATGCCTGCTCATCCTTTTCCATCAGCACTTCCAGGATGCGGGTGTCGCCGCGGATGGTGGGGTTGGCGCTTTGAGTGACGAGATACACGATTTGCGGCGTGGCGGTCTGGCCGTAGCGGTCCACCCGGCCGTTGCGCTGCTGGAAGACCATCAGCGACCAAGGCATGTCGAAGTGGATGAGGCGGTGGCATTGATAGTGCAGATTGATGCCTTCGGCGGCGACATCCGAGCATATGAGCAGGCGCACCGGAGGCACCGTGTTGCCGAAGTCCTCCACCACCCGCTGCTGTTCGATTTCGCTCAAGGCGCCGTGCAGGATGTCGATCTGGTCCGGCTTGAGAGCAAGGTCCTCGGCAAGGCGGGTTCGTAGCCAGTTAAGCGTGGCGATGCGTTCGGTGAAGATGACGAGGCGATCTTCGGCGGTGTCCGGCGTCCAATGGAACGGCCGGCCGCCGCGAATGGCGGCAAGTAGCGCTTGGTATTTGGCGTAATCTTCCGGCGCTATCTTCTCCAAGGCCCCGCGAAGCGTTTGCAACGCGGCCATCTCCGCCGCAACAGCGTCTGAAACGTCGCCAACGCTGGTTTCCTTTTGACGTCGCTTGAGCCGTTCATCCAGGGTCTCCAAGCAGGCCGCTGGGCTGGAAAAGAGAGCCTTCTCCAACGTGACGTGAAAGAGGTCGCGGTTCCGGGTGGCTCTTTTACCCGCCGTGGGAATCGCCAACAGCGCTGCGTAGGCTGCCTCTTCGATGGCCGATGCCGCGAAGTCCTGAAGGTACACCTCCCGATCCCTGAATGCCGTGCGCACCTGTGCCTGCACGTCCTTCTTGAAGCGGCGGATGACAAGGCCGGGGCGGAAATCTGCCTTGGTGTAGTCGTCCGGGTCCGCGATAGCCGTTGCGTCCAGCATGTTGACCAGGCTCGCAAAGCTCCGCGCCCTGCCATCGTGGGGCGTTGCAGAGAGCATGATCAGGGTGTCCGAGCATTTCGCCAGGCGTTTGGCGAGGCGGCTGCGCAATGACGATGTGCCGCGGTCGGCCACGTTGTGGGCTTCGTCGATGACGATGATGTCCCAACGGGTCTGTTCGAGGTAGGTGCGATACTCTGCATCCTGCTTCAGCGTGTCGATGGAGATGATCGACTTGTCGTAGTAATAGAAGGGGTTGTGGTTGGTGGGGATGCGGCTGCGCACACGCTGAATGCCAACCGAATCGAGCCGCGTGAGCGGGATGGCGAAGCGGCTCCAGAACTCCTTTTGGAATTGCGCCAGCATGCTTTTGACCACCAGCACCAGAATCCGACGCCCGCGCCCCCGGGCGATGAGTTCGCTCACGAGGATGCCGGCTTCCAAGGTCTTGCCCAAACCCACGGCGTCGGCGATCAGGATGCGTTGGCGTGGCCGCCCAAGAGCTAGGCGAGCCGGCTCAAGCTGGTAGGGCACCACATCCATGGCGGCGGTGTGGCCGACGTGGATTTCGCCGTCGTTGGGCACGGCTTGGCGCAGTTGGCTTTCCATGTAGAGCAGGCTGTCCGCAAACTGCGCCGACCGGTCGGCGACCAGCCGGGTCTGGGCGGGGTCGAGTACTTCGATCGAGGGCTCGAGCGCGGTTAGGAATACGGCTTCCCGGCCGCGCACCAGTTCGGAAGCGCCTTCGCAGCTAATCTGGTAACCACCCGGTGAGTGGTCAACCCGCCGAACGATCCACTCTGCATCGCGCACGAGGATGCGGATGCCAGGAGTGGGAACGGCGGCGGAGGGTGTCGGCATCTGGACTATCGAGCGGGAAGTTTCGCCAAGTCACTGATCATCAGCGCATCCGTTTGCAATGATCGCTGCATTCGTCCCCGTGGCGGTTTCCCATTCCTTCCGCATTGTAAAGTCGTTCGCTGAGTGTAGCACCGCCGAGAAACAGGCCACGCTCGCTGAACGACGTTTCCGACGACATTCGCCGTAGTGTGACGATGCCCGGACGCGGCAAGCGTGGCGGCAGCCTGGTCATATACTATTGGCTGGTGAAGGAAGACCACATCTATCTGCTCACCCTTTACGCCGAGGGCGCTAAGGAAGATTCGATAGGAGCCGCGCGCGCTGCATGGCGCAGGGCCGTGGAGGCAATCGACAATGACTGAACGCAACATTGCAACAGAGGTTCTCGAAGGCTTGCGCGAGATCAGCGAGCACCGCGCGGGCAAGCGCACCCTCAGAACGGTGTATGTCGAACCTCGCCCCCTTCCCGAACTCACGCCGGAAACGGTCCGCCGAATCTGCGAAAGCCTCGATGTGTCCAGGGCCGTTTTCGCCCACATGATCCGGGTCCCCATCCGGACGTTGGAAGGCTGGGAGCAGGGCCGGTCCAGTCCGCCGGACTCCGCCACCGCGCTCATTCTCATGGCGCAGAAGTACCCCGACACGTTCGAGCGTCTGGCCTCTCTATAGCTGGCATTGCAGCCTGGAGTCGGTCGCAGTTCGAAGATCCTATTGGAAAACTCTGCCGCATACGGAAGAAGCTGGACACGATCGCGAATGTCGGTTTTCGATGAAGCGGGCCCGACTACACCGGTAATCGCACCCCGTCGCCTATTGCGTGTTCTCGTCAAGAACCCTGCGCAGCAGCGCCATGGCGGTATCGGAGCGCCGCCAATACTCCCCGTCGAGATTCCAATATTCCCAGGCTTCGGACCTCCCGCCCATGGTGTAGGTACCGGGATATGACCGTTCCGGTTCCGGATGACGATCCGCCAGCAACTCCTTGGCGACGAGGGGCGCGGCCAGTATCGCGCGCTTGAGGGCGCCCCGGGCTGCGGGAGTGTCACCGGCGAGCACATAGGCGAGAGCAGCGGGATAGAGCATAAAGGGACTTCCATCGTCATCGTGACGGCGGCAGTGCCTGGTTACCGCTGCGATGTCGCCGGTTTCGAACCAGCACCCGGGTAGCTCGTAACGCACTCCCAGGTTGTCGTTGGGGTTGACGGCGAGGAGGCGGCTCAGAATTCCGATGGCCGCTTCCCAGGCCTTCTGTCTCATGCGATGAATAGCCAGGTTGTGGTAGGCGCGCATGAACGGGCGGTTTTCGAGGTGGCCCCACTCCATGCGGGAGCTGTCCCAGTCGAAATCGGGCGGGATGGCGTGCAATCCGATCGACACGGCGGCCTGGCAGAACGCGTAGGCCGTGACCATGTCGCCGCGTTTCTCGATCCACATGGCCAGATGGTGGTGCGCGTCGATGTGATCGGGATACTTGCTTACGATGGCTCGGGCGATTCGCTCGGCAACCCGGTGGTCGCCACGGCGGGAAGCCTCGAGCGCCTCTTCGAATTCGTCGTCAATGTCGGGAGTGATGGTGGGATCCTGGAAGACCCATTCGTTGTCGAACTGTTCGATGAGTTCCATCATTCGTACAGGGCGGGTTCCCCCGGCGGGCGCGTCTTGAACCTGCGGTGCAGCCACAGGTACTGCTCCGGATGCTTGCGAATCTCCCGCTCCATCACCTGATTGATGCGACACGCATCCTGCCGGTCATCACCGCTCGGAAATTTCTCGATCGGAGGGCTGAACTCAATCGTCCAGGACCGCCCATCGTAGTTCCGATGATGACTCAGCATCACCACCGGCGACCCATTCAGCCCGGCAAAACGCCCAGTCGCCGCAATCGTAGCCGCCTCAACCCCAAAAAACGGCGCGAACACGGAATGCCTCGCCCCATAATCCTGATCCGCCGCATACCACACCGCCCGCCCCTCTTTCAGCGCCTGCAGCACCGCCCGCGTATCCTGCCGCTCGATCACCCCCCGGTAATAGTGCCGCCGCCCGCGCAACTGCACCCGCTCCAGCACCGGATTCTTGTTGTACCGGTACATCACATCGATCCGCCCGAGGTCCGCAAGCGCCTGGGAGACAATGTCAAGGCACCCGAAATGCGCCCCGAGCAGCACCACCCCCCGCCCCTGCGCCATGGCGGCACGAAAATGCTCCACGCCCACAACCTTCATCCGCCCACGCAGATCCCGCAGCGGATTCAACCAGGCTACACAGAATTCCAGCACCCCGAGGGTCACCGCCTCAAAAGACCGCCTGGCCAACGCCGTAACTTTCGGTGCATCGAGTTCGGGAAAGCAGAGCCGCAGATTGATCTCGGCAATCCGCCGCCGCCGGCCCCAGAAGCGGAAGGCGATCCGCCCGAGGTGCGTGCCGAGCGGGAAGAGCATGCCCAGCGGCAGGCGCCCGACCACCCAGCCCACGCCCACCAGGCACCAACTGGGCCACATCCGGGGCGATGCCGGGTGTGGCGGCTCAGTTTTTCCGGAGCCCATGGTTCACCGCCTCACACACCATGCGGTTTCGTTCCGCCAGTCGACCGTTGCGGCGGCGAACCCGCGAAGCGTCTTCGGCATGGCGGACAGGTGTTTCGGAAGTGAGGCATTGGCGATACAAGCGCTCAAACGCGGCGGTGAAGCCCCCCGATTTTAGCAACTCACCCCTGTGATACCATCCGGCCCGAGCCGCCAGGGGCCACCCGAATTGAGGCATCTCCAACTCCCGTCGCTCAAGAACCTGTATCTGCTCGTCGTCGGCGATGTCATGCTCGACCGCTACTGGCACGGCGCCACCCGGCGGGTCTCCCCGGAAGCCCCCGTCCCCGTGGTCGATGTCGAGCACACCGAAGACTGCCCCGGCGGCGCCGCCAACGTGGCGGTCAATGTCAAGAGCCTGGGCGCCGGGAGCACCCTGCTGGGATGCGTGGGCGACGACGCCCCGGGCCGCGCCCTCAAGCGCAAGCTCGATGCATCCGGCGTCTGCGAAGACTTCATCGTCAGCCCCGATGCCTCCACCACCCTCAAGCTGCGCGTGGTGAGCCGCCAGCAGCAACTGCTGCGCACCGATTTCGAAAAGCCCCCGTCACCCTATCTCGCCCGCAGGCTGGCAATGCAGGTGCCGGGCCAGCTCGAGCACGCCGACGCCCTGATCGTCGCGGACTACGACAAGGGCGCGGTGGGCGACCCGGCCGCGATCATCGAGACAGCCCGGCGCGCCAACGTTCCGGTGGTGGTGGACCCCAAGGCGAAGCCCTACCGCGCCTACGCGGGCGCCACCGTGCTGAAGCCGAACGAGCGCGAGTTCGCCGCCGCAACGGGCGAATGGCGGAACGAAACCGAACTGGGCGAACGGGCTGTGGCGCTATGCGCAGAGCTGGATGTCGGCGCCCTGGTAATCACCCACGGCGCCGGCGGCATGAGCGTCGCTACCGGCGAAGGTTTCCAACATCTGCCCGCGCGCCCCGTTGAGGTCTTCGACGTCACGGGCGCCGGCGACACGGCTGCCGCGGTGCTGGGCATCACCAGCGCCCTCGGCTGGCCCGTGCTGGATGGCGCGCGGCTTGCCAACATCGCCGCTTCCATCGCCGTCACCAAGGCCGGCACCGCGGCCGTCAGTGGCCCGGAACTCGCGCTGGCCGTTGGCCACGGCAGCGTCACCGATCGCGGCATCCTCTCCCGCGACCAGTTGACGCTTGCCGCAAAGTCCGCCGCGGCCAACGGCGAGAAACTGGTGTTCACCAACGGCTGTTTCGACATCCTGCACGCCGGACACGTCCGCTACCTGGAGGAAGCCCGCGCGCTCGGAGATCGCCTGATCGTCGCGGTGAACGACGATGCCTCGGTGGCGCGCCTGAAGGGGGAAGGCCGGCCCGTGAACGGCCTGGACCGGAGGCTCCGGGTTCTCGCGGGCCTGGAATCAGTGGATTGGGTCGTCGCCTTCGACGAGGACACGCCCGATGCGCTCCTGGAACTGCTGCGGCCCCACGTACTGGCCAAGGGCGGTGACTACGAGCCCGATGAAGTCGTAGGCGCCGATTTCGTCCGCTCCTATGGCGGCAAGGTGCGGGTGCTCGGCCGTGTCGAGGACTGCTCGACGACGGCGATTCTGGAGCAGATGAAAAACAGCGGTACGACAGGCTGACTCCAGTCAGGCCATTCTCGGATGGAAACGGCTGATTGCAAGGTTTGGTACCGGCCAATTGCAAGTTTGGCATCGGCTGATTGCAAGGTTTTGCGTCGGCCACGGCCGCTGATCACGAAATGCGCATCCTGAGCTGGAACGTCAACGGCCTGCGCGCCTGCGTCAGGAAAGGTTTCCACGACTTCCTGGCTGCCTGCGATGCCGACGTGATCGGCCTCCAGGAGGTGCGCGCGTTCGAACATCAACTCGATGAGAAGACGCGCGCCCCGGAGGGCTGGCACACCAGCTTCTCCCCGGCGGAACGCCCCGGCTACAGTGGAGTGGCCATCTATTCCCGCCGCCCGCCGGACCGAGTGGAAAACGGTCTGGGCGAGCACCGCTTCGATGCGGAAGGCCGCCTCATCATCGCCCGCTTCGGCAGGCTCTCGGTGGCCTCGGTGTACTTTCCCAAGGGCAGCGGCCGCGACCGCGACAACAGCCGGGTGCCCTACAAGCTCGATTTCTACGAGGCGGCGTTCGAACGATTCCAGCGGCTACGGCGCCGCGGACCGGTGCTGGTGGTGGGCGACTACAACACAGCCCACGAAGCCATCGACCTGGCGCGGCCGAAATCCAACAAGAAGACCAGCGGCTTTCTCCCGGAGGAGCGCGCGGAACTGACGCGATGGTTGGACGCCGGCTGGGTCGACACGTTCCGCGCCGGCCATCCCGACGAGCCCGGCCACTACACCTGGTGGCGCCAGTGGGGCGGCATGCGCGAGAAGAACGTCGGCTGGCGGATTGACTACGTGCTGGCGTCGCCGGGGGCGGCGAAGCGGGTCGAAGATGCCTTTATCTGGCCTCAGGTGATGGGCTCGGATCACTGCCCCGTTGGGGTCGATGTTGACGTCAACGGATAGATCGCCAACCGTTCATGATTCGGCGCAAAGGGAGCATCTGACGAGCCCATGAAAATCGAGGAGTTCGCACTCGAGCGCATCCAGTCGCTGTACGAGAACAGGGTGGAGCTGAACCTGTCCGACAGCGGCGTCCACCCCATGTCGCTCGACGAGCTGCTTTCCGGGGAGGAGCTGGCGGAACTACGGTCGCTGGAGCTCGGCTACGGCTGGACGAACGGTGCGGTTTCCCTGCGCGAGACCATCGGCGCGCTCTATGAAAACCGCGGCCCGGACGATGTGATCGTCACCAACGGCTCTTCGGAAGCCAATTTCCTAATGGTGATGTCGCTGCTCGACCCGGGCGACGAGATCGTCGTCTTCACGCCCAACTACCTGCAGATCTGGGGTTGGGCGCGGGCGCTCGGCGTCAGGGTGAAGACCATTGCGCACAAGGAGGAACTGGACTGGGCGCCCGACCTCGATGAACTGAAAAGCCTGGTGACGCCGAAAACCCGCCTGGTCACCATCTGCCATCCGAACAACCCGACCGGCATGGTGCTGGACCAGCACGCCATGGCGGAACTCGTCGCCGTCGCCGCGGACAACGGCATCTACCTGCATGCCGACGAGATCTACAAGGGCTCGGAACTCTTCGGGCCCGAACCGCCGAGTTTTCTCGATCTCTACGACAGGGCGATCGTGACCAACGGCCTGTCGAAGGCCATGGCATTGCCGGGCCTGCGCATCGGCTGGCTGGCGGGACCCGCGCAGGACATCTACGCCGCCTGGCAGCGCAAGGACTACACCTCGATCACCACTTCCACCCTGAGCGAATACGTCGCCGAACGCGTATTGAAACCCGGCCCGCGGCGCAGGATCCTTGATCGCAGCAAGCGCATATTGCGCGGGAACCTGTCGTTGCTTTCCGATTGGGTGAGCGGCAATTCCAACTTTTTCGGTTTCGTTCCTCCGAAGGCGGGGGGGATGGCGTTCGTGCGCTATGCACAAGAGGTGAACTCGACGGAACTCGTGGACGCGTTGAGAGTCGAGAAGGGCCTGCTGCTGTTGCCCGGGGACGTATACGGTCTCGACGGTTACTTCCGGGTCGGCATCGGCGGACCTCGGGAGCACCTCGAACAGGGCCTTGATCGAATTTCAGATTATTTCCGGGAATACGCCCCCTCGACGGCGACGGGCGAAAAGGACTGAAATGCGAACCGCCAATCTCGACGAGATCAAGTCCGCACTCGACATTCCGGCGGCCATCGAGTCGATAGAAGCGGGCTTTGCGGCACTGTCGAGCGGTGCGGCCACGGTCCCCCCGGTCGGCCACATCGGCTTCGAGACGCCGCCGGGCGAGTGCCACATCAAGTACGGCCATATCCACGGCGATGCGGTCTTCGTCATCAAGATCGCCACCGGGTTCTACGAGAATCCCTCGCTCGGCCTGGCCACCGGCGGCGGCATGATGATCGTGATGTCGGCGGAAACCGGCGAGCCCCTGGCGTTGCTGGACGATTCGGGTTACCTGACGGATGTGCGCACCGCCATCGCCGGCTGCATTTCCGCCCGTTACCTGGCGCCGGATGCCGTCGAATGCATCGGCATTGTCGGTGCGGGCATGCAGGCTCGCATGCAGTTGCAGTATCTGCGCCATGTGTGCGAGTGCAACCGGGTCATTGTCTGGGCGCGGCGCGGCGAACAGTCGGCGGCGTACCGGAGCGAAATGGCCGATGCCGGCTACGACGTGCGGGTGGCCGATTCCCTGCGGGATCTCTGCGAATCCAGCAACCTGATCGTCACGGCCACGGCGTCGACCGCCCCTCTCGTACGCAGCGAGTGGATTCGCCCGGGCACCCACATCACCGCGATGGGCAGCGACACGCCCGGCAAACAGGAACTGGATCCCCTGTTGTTCGAACGGGCCGGTGTCTGCGCCGTCGATTCGCTACCGCAATGCCTCGACCACGGCGAATCCGGTTACGCCGTTGCAGGTGGGCACATCGCGGAGGCCAGTCTCGTCGAACTGGGCGATATCATTGCCAGAAAGGCCAAGGGCCGCTCGAACCCGCGGGAAATCACCATCGCGGACCTCACCGGAGTCGCCGTACAGGACATCCAGATCGCCAAGGCGGTCTGGAGCGCGTTGAGGAATTGGGCTTGATCAATGCGGATGAAGCGACGACGACTCGAAGTGGAGGCTTTGGGGCGTTCCGGGAAGGATTCACACTATGCGGTGTCAATGCTGACGGAGTGGCCGCACTTCAAGGCGAAGGCCACCAGCGAATCGAGCCGAAACGACTCGAAGTCTCCTTTCATCAGCGTACTGACGCGGCGTTGTGAGATGCCGAGCATTCCCGCAACCTCTCTTTGCTTCAACTCGTTCGATCTGATGTGCTGTGTGATCGCGTGCATCAACTCCGATCGAAGCCTGTAAATTTCCCGCTTCACGGGATCGCTTTCGAGGGCGTCCCAAACGCATTCGAAGCTCTCGTTGCTCATTGTGATTCAGCCACCATTCCAGCGTTTGTTTCGAGATGTGTCGGGTTCAGCGTGCCTACGACAACACTGCTTACGCCTGGATGCCGGGCCGCAAAGCGCAGTGCCTGCGGCGCCTCTCGCCCACCTTGAAGCGCTTTCTTCACGAGTACGCCGCATCCTTGCTCTCCGGCTTGCATGATTACCTCGGCTTCCGATGTGTCTTTCGGGTTGAGCGTGGCCATGATGACATCAGCGCGCTGCTCCAGGGCCGCCCGCGCTCCGTCCGGCGACTTGTGCGAAATGCCGGCTGCGCGGATCAGGCCCGAGTCTCTTAGTTGCTTCAGGCAGTCCAGAGTTCCCAACTCGTTGAGAATGGTTTCATCGTTCCCGTCGGAATGAATCAGCACCGCATCGAGGTAGTCGGTTCCCAGCCGACGCAGTGAACGGTGCACGCTCAAAGTCGTATGTTCGGGGCTGAAATCATGACTCGACGGGGCACCGTCGAATTCCTCGCCCACCTTGGTGACGATTATCCAGCGCTGCCGTTGTCCGGCTAGCAGTTCGCCGAGACGTTCTTCGCTCGAACCATAGGCCGGAGCCGTATCGATGAGGTTGATGCCGAGCGAGTGCGCCTTGTCGACCAGGCGCCGCGCTTCCCGCAAGGTGGGTAGTCTGAACGGGTGGGCGTAGTTGACGCCACTGTCACGGCCCAGCTTGACGGTACCGAGGCCCAGCACGGAGACGTCGATTCCGGTGGCGCCGAGTGGCCGGTATTCCATCACGCGCTCCAGGGCTCACGCCCGACGGCGACGGCTGGCAGGTTCAACGGGCCGGGAGAGGGGTATTCTGGCGGCGGCAGCAGGCTCAGCACCCGGTCCCCGAGATCGGGCGCCAGGGAGAGCTTGGTGGGCCAGCAGACGATGCAGGGGCCCGAGGCTTCGGCGAATGCACGAGCGGGCCGAAGTCCCGTTCGCTGATGGGGTTCCGCGCGGTCGACCCGCCAGGTTTCGAACTTGGCGAGGCTCCAGTCCATCCAGGGTAAACAGGTCTCGAGTTCAAGCCTTGCCTGGTCGCACTGTGCTTGCGCGCTGCGTCCGGTGCCATGCGTGGCAAGCTGCCCGCCTAGGTACCAGAGCAGGTCGCCGGGACCCGAATCGCCGTCGCTGCAGTGACTGGTGATCGTCAACCGGGGTTCGGCTGCCCCGGCGCCGGCCAGCCAGTGGCCGTACAGGGGCGGCAGATTCGGGTGACGCACTATCACCTGGTGCAGCGGACGGCGCTGCATCGCGATGCCCGGCAATCCCAGCCCCTTGAGCAGTGCGCCGTTGCCCGCGCCCGCGGCAAGGATCAGCCGATTGGCCGTAAGCGTGCAGTCAGCCAACCGCACCCGTACGTTCCCGTTCAGTGTGCATGCATCGGGATTGAGTGCATGTCGGTAGATGTGACCCGAGGCGAGCGCCCCGAGGCGTTCGACCAGCGCGACTGTATCCAGCACGAAGTCTGCCAGACGGTAAACCGTACCTTGGAAAGCAGCGTGTCGAAGCGCTTGGGGATAGTCGCGCCGGTCAAGCTGCCTAACCCGGCCGCGTAGCGCCTTGCTCGCGAAGAAGGCCGCCACCCTGCCGAGCGTGCCCGCGCCGGAAAAAAGATGAAAGCGGTTGCACAAGGGCACGAGCCCGCGGAGGTCGACCTCGCCGGTACCTTCGAGGCATGCGCGCCAGCGCTCGGGGGCGTTGCTCATGGCTTCGCTGGCGGCGGTAAGCGCGCCCCCCAGCGCGTACTTGATGCCGCCGTGAACGATGCCTTGCGACGACAGCGTCTGCACCCCGCCGAGACCGCCCGCTTCGAGCAATACGGCGCTGTATCCACGCGATCGGAGGACATTCAGCAACCAAAGGCCCGCAATGCCTCCGCCGGCGATTACCGTGTCGATCTGTGTGGTTGTGCCTGGCATGAGTCAGAAATGCATGAGGGCAGGAACGGGCTTGCATCTGCGCTGTTCATTGTAACAATCGCATATGGGAGGTAGGGCATGCGGGGAAGTAACGTCGCGAATGTGTCGCCCATAAATTTAGATTCATATAAACTTATATGTCGAACCAGGGCGCCTTCCACGAGAAAACACATGCCGACTTCACGCCAGTTATCCGACAACGACCATCCGGATCCGATCAAGCGGCTGAGCCTGAAGCTTCCGGAAAGCCTGCACAAGCGCTTCAAGACCGCCTGCGTAGCTACCAACCGAAAAATGCTGGAAGAGGTTCAGATGCTGGTGGAATACCGTACCCGTGAACTTGAGGACGAGGCAGGATTGAGCCTGACCGCCTGGGGCAGGCAGGCGGGACAGGCGGGGAAGCTGTCTGCGGCCGCCGAGCGCAGGCTCCGCGCCGTTGACCGGGCTCTCGCCTGCAATCACCCCACCGCGGATATCGAGGAGATGTTGGCCGACATTGAACGCGGCCGTGATCTTCGTTGATTCCAATGTGCCGATGTACCTGGTTGGCGCGCCCCATCCCAACCGGGAGCGGGTCGTGGAGTTCCTGCGCCGCTGGCCCGACGAAGACTACGTCACGAGCGCGGAGGTCTACCAGGAGATTCTGCACCGATTCACGGCGATCAATCGCCGAACCGCGATCGAGAATGCCTTCCGGCTACTAGACGAACTGGTCGGTTCGGTGTTTGCCATTTCCCGCTCGGATGTGGAAACCGCCCGGGAAATCGTCGATTCCTTCCCGGAACTCTCAGCGCGCGACAGCCTGCACCTCGCCGTGATGCGCGAGCACGGCGTGGAACGAGTGATATCGTTCGATCAGGGTTTTTCAGCGCGAGTCGGTGTAACTCGATTGCCGTAAAGCACTGGAATACCAGACCGCATAACGGAGGATTGCTCGAAATGCGTTTGGCCTTCCGCCCATGATCAGGCTTCTCTACCACGCGCTTCTCTGGCTGAGCCTCCCGGCCGTTCTCATGCGCCTGGAGTGGCGCGCACGCCGCGAACCGGAGTACGGGAAGCGCATTGCAGAGCGGATGGGGCGGGCGCCGGGGCGAATTCCCGCCGGCTGCATCTGGTTTCACTCGGTCTCGGCCGGGGAAACCATCGCCGTTGCACCCCTGATTGCGCAATTGGCGTCCGAGTTCCAGGCAGATGACGCTGTTCCGTTTCTGGTGACTTCGATGACGCCGACCGGTTCTGCCGAGGTCACGCGGCGCCTCCGGAGCGCGGTCCACCACTGCTACGCACCCTACGACTTCCGGTTCGCGGTGCGGTCGTTCTTCGACAGGGTCCGGCCGCGGCTGCTGGTGCTGGTGGAAACCGAGCTCTGGCCGAACCTGATCGGCGAGGCGTACCGCCGGGGCGTCCCGGTGGTGCTCGTCAACGCGCGCCTGTCCGAGCGCTCGGCGCGGGGCTACCGGATCATTGGGAGGCTGACACGACGCATGCTGCGACAGCTCGAATTCGTCGCATGCCAGTACCACGACCACCTGGAACGGTTCAGGGCCCTTGGTCTGCGCGACGAGCAGGTGAGCGCGCTCGGCAGCCTCAAATTCGATGCCCGGCTGCCGGAGGATCATGACGCGCGGGTTGCGGCGTTGCAGCGGAATCTGGGGTTGGGGCAAACACAGGTATGGACAGCGGGCAGCACGCATCCGGGGGAGGACGAACTCGTGCTGAAAGCCCACGTCCGGGTTTGCGGGAGCTATCCCGACAGTTGCCTGCTCCTGGTGCCTCGGCATCCGGTCAGGGGGAAAGACGTTGCCAGGCTGGCGGAGCGCCACGGATTCACGGTGCACCGACTTGGCGCGACTGCACGCGGCGAAGCGAACAATCCGTGGGGTCACGACTCAGTCCGGCAGGATGTCTTGCGGGATTATCCGGTAAACCGGGTCGAGGCGGCGCTACGGGAACAGGCAAAGAAACAGGCCGGGCCGGCACCTGGCGACACGCCGGCAGGCTTGGCCGGGCCGACTCCCGGCGACACGCCCGCGAACCTCTCCGAATCATTGGGGAACGACCATTCGGCTTACCCAGGAAAACCCGCACAGGTCATCGTCTGCGACACCATGGGCCAGCTTCAAACCTTGTACGGCCTGTCTCATATCGCTTTCCTCGGAGGAAGCCTCGTCCCCGTCGGCGGCCACAACCCCATCGAGGCCGCCCTCTGCAGCCAGCCCCTGGTTGTCGGCCCCCACACGTTCAATTTCGAGGAGGTGGTCGCCGCCTTCGCGGCGGCGCAGTGCCTTTCCCGCGTGGAGACGCCGGCGCAACTCGCCGACACCGTGATTGCGGCATTCGAGGACGCCGCGGCCCGCACTGCCGCCGGAGCGCGGGCGCTGCAGGCGGTAGAGCAGAATCGCGGCGCCACAGAGCGTCTGCTCGAACTGCTGCGAACCCGGATTGACGCTGCTTCTACGTAACGAAGCTCGGGTGAAAAGCGTGTTGGAGGGGTTCGCGAACCCGGTTTTGCTCTGCGATCAGGTGGAAAGTGATCCCGCCCAGTCAGCGAGGTTGACGGAATCGCCGCCCTGTCGCGCGCGGCCTATCGCGATCCCGAACCCATGCCGCGATTGCGCAGCGAAGCCTCCCGCGTCACCGTATCGGCAGGGTCCGTGTACTGGTTCAGCTCCGTGAGGTGCATCTCTTCCAGGATTCCGGCCGTCTGCTGCAGCCGCATCAGGTCGATCACGTAGTTGTAGCGCGAATCGGCGTAGTCGAACTGCGAGGAGTACAGCCGCTGCTGGGCCAGCAGCACGTCGACGATGTTGCGGGTGCCCACTTCGTAGCCGGTCTCGGTGGCTTCCAGGGCCGATTCGCTGGATGCGATGGCTTTCATGCGCGCGCCCACCCGCACCACGTCGGTGGCCACCATCTGGAACAGGTTGCGGGTATCGCGGCTTACCGTGAGTTGCTGGTTGAGCAGTTCCTCCCGGGCCTGCTCGGCCAGCGCCCGGGCCTCCTTGGTGCGGGAGTTGGTAAAGCCGCCCTGGTAGATCGGCAGGTTCAGCGAGAGCGCATAGGTGGTGGTGTTGATCTTGTTGGCCAGGAAGCTGGCGCCGCCGGTGTAGTAATAGCTGCGGGAGATGGAGCCGTCCACCGTGGGCAGGTGCCCCGACCGGCGTGCGGCGATGGAGCGGTTGGCGGCCTCGAGCTGGGCTCGGGCGGCCGCGATGTTGTGGTTGGTATCCAGCGCCGTCTGCACCCATTGCTCTTCGTTCTGCGGCTGTGGGTCGATGACCGGCAGGTTGTCGGAGATGCGGTCGAGGCTCTCGAAGGATTCGCCGATCAGGGCCTGCAGGGTCTCGAAGAAGATGTACCGGTCGCCGTCCGCTTGGATGCGGTCGACCACGGTGCTGTCGTAGCCGGCCTGGGCCTCCAGCACATCGGTAATGGCCACCAGCCCGACATCGAAGCGCTGTTGAACCTGCTCGAGCTGCCGGTTGACGGCGGCTTCCCGGGCAAGGGTTGCGTCCAGGCGGTCCTGGGCGCGCAGTACGTTCAGATAGGCTTGCACCACGCGCACGATCAGAGCCTGGCGGGCGTTCGCCAGGTTGAATTCGGCGCCTTCCACGGAGGCCTTGGCGCTGCGCCAGTCGAACCAGCCGCTCACGTTGATGACGGGTTGCTGGAGGCGGGCCTGCCACTGGCGGTCGGTGAAGTTCTGGTCGGCCACCGGCGCTATCGTGCCGAAGGTGGGGCTGTCCGGGTTGAAATCGAGCCTGGGCGGCACGGGGAAACTCCGCTCGTTCCAACTGGTTGAGGCGTTGAAGCTCATTCTGGGGAGCAGGTTGGCCCGTGCCTGGGGGATGAGTTCCTTGCGCGCCTCGTAGCTCGCCTCGGCCGCGCCGAGTACCGGGTCGTTCTCCAGGGCGTCGCGATAGGCATCGGCGATATCGATCGCGTGCGCCGGGACGGTGGCGAGGAGCAGCGCCACGGCAGCGGAACAGGCAGCGGAACAGGCCGCGGAACGCAAAAGAAGACTGCTGGATTTGCGAACTGACTCGTGCATGACGGGGGGAGGATCTCCAGATTTCGAGAAGGCGGGAGTGTAGCAGAGCGGGAGTGGCAAAACCGTAGGCGGCTCGCCACGGCGGGCGTGCGATTTGTTGGTGGTCCGCCACGAATCCGGCGGGTATCCGTAGCGAACCCGCCGCGCTCCCGGGGGGCAACCTGAAACCGCGAAACGCGCACCCGCAGGGAATGCTCCAACCGGCCACGGGAGACCCGGTTGCCCAATCGCATGAGCTTGTTCTACGGTGGCTCCAAGTTCAAAGGGGCTAGCTGACGCGCCTGGATATGTCCCGTGCGTTCACCATTCTGCTGGCGCTGCTGATCGCCGGCTTTTTCTTCGTAGGCGAGCAACACCAGCGCAACTGGCTTCTGTACGTCGCCGCCGCGGCGGCGCACGGCTTTCTGTTCGACAGGCGAACCCTGTGCAAGGCCTTCGCGGGAAGGGCGGGGTGGACGGTGCCGTTGCTGCTCGCGATACCGCTGTTGTCATTGACGTGGAGCGGGCCGATTGCGGGGGATGTCGCGGCAGACATGGTTCTTGCGGCCTATTGCATCCTCCTGGTCTACCTGGGTGTCGCGCACCTGGCGGGGAACGCGCCCTGGGCTTTCGAACGACTTCAGCAGGCGCTGCTGCTCGGCGCCAACCTGGGTGCGCTGCTGTCGCTCGGGCACTGGACGGCAACCTACAGCCCGGAGTGGCCAAGGCTCCCCGGCTGGCTCGGCCTCGACAACCCGGTGCATGCCTCCGTTCTGCTGCTAGCCGCCACGCTGCCCGTCTGCACCGGCATCGCGCAAGGCAGGCTCCGGCTCCCCTGGATGGGGGCTTGCGCGTTGCCCGTCGCCTTCGTGCTGCTCGCCGGGCCGCGCACGGCGCTGGCTGCCTACGTGATTGTGGTCGCGTTCGTTTTCAGGCCGCGATTGCGCCCCCGCACCTTGCTGGCCGGCGCCGTGGTACTGGGCCTCGCCGGGGGCGCGGCGCTGGTCGGCAGCGACGCGCTCCGGGCCATCTGGATCGGCCGGGGTCTTTCCTTTCGGCCGGAGATCTGGTCGCAGGCCTGGTCGGCGTTCCTGTCCTGCAATCCCTTGATCGGCTGCGGCATTGCCTCGCCGCTCGAAGTCGAATACCTGCCCGGAACCGTCACCGATCGCGCCCACAGCCTTTACGTCGCGGCGATCTATCACCAGGGGTTGCTGGGTGCGGCGGTATTCCTCGGTGCGATGGCGTGGCTGCTGTGGTGCGTGCGGGGCCGGGCGGTTGCCGCGCCGGCCGCATCCACCCGCAAGCCGCTCTCAGCCTGGCGGATTCCGCTACCCGGCCAGCGCCGCGACTGGGCCGTGGTGCTGGTGTATGTGCTGCTCGCCAGCACCACCAGCGGCGACCACATCCTGGTGCGAACCACGCTCTTCTGGTGCTACTTCTGGCTGCCGGTCATGGTTCTTGCGGCGTCCACCACGGCACTCAGCGAAAGGGAAAACTTTCCAGCAGTTCCCGCTTGATCGTTTCGATTCGGGGCCGGGCGTAGCCGTCGAAAGCCGCCTCCAGGTTCAGTCCGGGCAGGCGCACGGGATCCTGGTGCAGGTCGAAGGCGCTGTAGTAGTCATCGAACTTGTGGCGGCCGCCGGTCAATGCCCCGGAGGCGGTGAACCACCGGTTGGGAATGCCGAACGCATCCGCGAACACCAGGCCATGCAATCCGGAGGAGAGGATGCGCTCGCAGGAGGCGACGGCGGCGAGCAGGTCCCCTACCGGGGAGGTCAGGTCGAGCAGCCGCGCATTGGCCGTTCGCGAAACGAACGAAACGACCTCCGTGTGTTCCCGGTCGGCCAGGTGCGGGATTACGCCGACTGCGTGGCGCTTTTCGACCCGCCCATCCAGCAGCAGGCCGGCAAGCAATCCCGGGTCTCCCAAGCGGGGAGGCGTTTCCACGCGCTCGCAGCGGGCCAGCGTCAGTCGTCCGCGCAGGGCGTGCAGGCGATGGAGACCGGACAGCCGGTCCTCTTGACGCAGCGACCCGGTGCCCCAGACGTGGAGCGAGCGCCGCAGCCCGACTCGATGCAGTGCGTGAGACTTGTTGAGTCGGGCCAGCAGGCTTCCCGCGGCCGCCAGGTCACAGCGCCGCGGGTCGGCGTACACGACGGCTCGCCCGCTCAGGCGCTCGCAGATCAACGGGGAAAACCAGTCGCCGGCATTGCGCTCATGTCCTCGCGACCAGAAGAGCTTCAGCGCCTTCATGTCACCTCGCCGCGGTTCGGGCTTTTACGGGTCATCGGGGTTGAATCGTACCGCCAACTCCGCATTCTGCGAAAACGCGCGAAGTGGCGAAGGGGCCCTGCCGGCCGCGGACGGCGGGTCATTACCCGGCCACGTGTCGGCATTCGGCCACGAAAGTCAGGGCGATTGCCTACATCGGCCGACGAATGCTTTGTATATCGTGGATACCCCGGTATATATTTGGGACAGGATGGAGTTCCAGATCTGCATGAAGCGCACGGACAACCATTACAGCATTGATTTGCCCCGGCACATGGCGGAGTGCGACGCCAACTATCTGCGCCTCATGCGGCTGTTTCCCGAATTGCGCGAACGTGACGGCGATACACTGGGCGTGAGCATGGCGGGTTGCCGTGCCGCGGTCAGTCTGGAGGTGCTGGAACGAAGCCCCTATACCACGCTGGTCCGCCTGGTACAGGGCCCGGAAGCGCCCTGGGGCCTGAATCCCGGTTTCACGGTGCGCATCTACCACGATGCCCGCTGCGCCGAGGTGGTGGAGTATCAGCGGGAGCGCCACTTCAAGGCCGTTTACGACTACCCCAACGGCGCCATGCGTCAGCGGGACGAGAAAGTGCAGGTGAACCGC
>CAZWZH010000118.1:0-7541 GCA_964638775.1 uncultured Pseudomonadales bacterium | reverse complement strand
GACGTATCCGATGCGCAACAGGTGAAGAGCTTCATCGATGCCACGCTGGACCGGTTCGGGCGCATCGATGTGCTGGTGAGCAACGCCGGCGTGTGGGCCGGTTCATCGGCGACGGACGGCATCGAGAAGACCCTCGCCGATGTCCCGCACCTGGTGGGCACCAACCTCAAGGGCGTCTTCCTGTGCGGCCGGGCGGTGATGCCCGCCATGATCGAACAGGGCGGCGGCCATATCATCAACATCTGCACCGACCATGTGCAGACCTGCGGCTCGCCCTACGAGCTGCCCCATGACGACGCCCCGGACTGCCCGTTCATCGACATCGCTCCGCGCCCCACTGGCGGCGGCACCGACATGGACCTCTACGATGCCGCCAAATGGGGCGTCAACGGCTTGACCTTCGCCTGGTGCCAGGCGCTCAAGCCGCACAACATCCGGGTGAACGGTTTCTGCATGGGCGCCACCGATACCTGCATGATCCGCAGTTTCTTCAATTTCGACCCGCCGCAGGAGGAGGTAGAGCGCTGGATGCGCGCCGAGGACATCGCCGGGGTGATGGTGGAACTGATTGCCGAAGGGCCGGACGGCCGCACCGGCGAGAACATCGGGTTTGCCGTTGGGCACCCGGTGATACTGCCGCCGCCGAGAACCAATCCGTACTTCATGCCGGCGGCGGAGGGCTGAGCCTTGGGCCTGCTGAATGGGCGCTCCGCGATCGTCACCGGCGGCGCGACCGGGCTCGGACGGGCATTCGCCCAGAGGCTGGCCACGGAGGGCGCCGATGTGACCCTTTGCGATATCGACGGCAGCGCGCCGGATGTGGCGGCGGCCATGGACGGCCCGGGCAAGGTGCAGGGACTGGTTGCCGACGTCTCCCGCCTCGACGACCTCCGGCGCCTGGTCGATGCGGCCCGGGATGCGTACGGGGGCGTGGACCTCCTGGTCAACAATGCCGGCCGCTGGCGCCGCACGCCGGTGACGGACAGCTACGAGAAGGCGGTGGACGACTGGGATTTCATCATGGGCACCAACTTCATCGGCGTGCTGCTGCTGTCGCGGCTGTGCTTTCCGCTCATGATCGAGCGGGGCGGCGGCGACATCGTCAACATCAGCACCTACTACGTGCTGCCGGCCCGGAGCCCGGGCACCAACGCCCCGGAGACGGACCTCTACAACGCGTCCAAGTGGGCCCTGAACGGCTTTACCCAGGCCTGGGCGAATTCGCTCGAGGAAGAGGGCATACGCGTAAACGCCCTGTGCATGGGCGCCGTGGACACGCCGATGCTTCGGGGCCTGTGGGACGGCGACCCGCCGGCGGAGCAGGTGGAGGCCTGGATGCGTCCGGAACAGATCGCCGGTCAGCTCATCGACCTGCTTGAGGACGGCCGCAGTGGCGAGAACATCGGCGCCTGGGTGGGTGAGCCCGTGGAACTCGGCCCGCGCAAGCCGGCGCACCGGACGGTGACGGGCTGAACGGCGCTCCGGTTGCGGGCAAGAACGCGGTTCCCATCGTATCCGCAGTTCGTGCGAGTCAGCTCGGAAGTCGATTGAAAAGATGGTATAACTCACTCATTTATTTAATTTATTTCTGGCTGGATCCGGCATGACAAACAGCAGCTTTCGGTTGGCTCGCCAGCGTTGAAATGGGTGTCGGGTTCGACATGCTGATTCGAATCGTACTTGTCGTGGGCACCGCCTATTTCGGCATCTGCCTGCTTCTCTACCTGCTGCAGGACCGCATGCTGTTCTTTCCGCGCCCGCTGGGGCAGGAGCCGGCCGGGGCCCACGTGGAGCCCGTAGCCGTGGAGCGGGGCGATGTGACGCTGCGCGGCTGGGTCGTGAATCGCGCATCCGAGGGTCCGCTGCTGTTCTATTTCAGCGGCAACGCGGAGGAGGTTTCGGATCTTGCGGGCCTGTTCGCGCGTCTCGATGCGGTGACGGTTCTGGTGAACTATCGCGGTTACGGTGCCAGCGACGGCAGGCCCACGGCGGCCAACGTGATCGACGACGCGGCGGCGGTGGTCGGCGAGCTGCGTCGGCGCCTCGGCAGCGACCGGCCGGTGATCCTGTTCGGGCGCAGCCTGGGCAGCGGCATCGCGGCGCTCACCGCGCGCTCCGCCGAGGTGGACGGGATCATCCTGATGAGCCCGTACCGCAGCATCGAAGCGATCGCGCGGCGGCGCTACCCCTTCGCTCCGGTCGGCTGGCTGCTGAAGCAGGACATCGATGCGACGCTCGCCCTCGATGCGCTGCCGGAGCGCGTCCTGGTTCTGCACGCGCGGCGGGACCGCATCGTTCCGGACCGGGAATCCCGCGCGTTTCTGGAGCTTCTTCCCATGGAACCCGAAGTGGTCGAGTTCATCGGTCCACACAACGTGGCCCTGGAAACTCCGGAACTCTGGGCTGCAATCGCTGCGTTCGTCGACAGCGTGCGACAATCGGGCTGACCGTGAGCCCATCCCCCCTGCAAGCAGGCGGCCGCTTCATGAACCAAGCCGGCCCGGCGATGTCAAACGCCAATCGTGGCCGTCAACAGCAGGCAGTTACTGAAAGCAACTCAAGAACCGGTCTCCGGCGGCAGATAGCCCGTGGACGTCTCCATCCAGCACTTTCAGCAGGCTGCCGAGGCCGCCGTCCGCAGCGCAGCGCTCCGCCTCTCCCCCGACGGCACCGCCGTGCGGGTCCGCTCCGGGCGGGTAGCGCGATGCGTTGCGGGCTTGCATGCAGCGCGGAATCGTGAAGTAGCCCGGGCTTTCGCCGAGTCTCTGCGTTCCCGATACGGCAATGACGTGGCCGGGGCCGTGCTGCGGGACTGTTCCTACGAGCGGTTCGAGACCCGGGGCAAGGCGTTGCGCGTCCGCAGGGTGCGCAGGATCCTGGCCGGTGCGGAGGACCGTCTGCAGCGAATACAGGGGCTCAAGCCCAGGGCGTATTCCAAACTGCAACAGCGAGTGGCGGAGCGATTTCCCGGCGAGCACGCGATCGTTCTGCACATCAAGCCGCAACGGACGATGGCGGCGCTGAGAGCCGAGGTTTTCCGCACGGATTGCCGGGGCGCGGGGCACATGGCCGACAGTCAGATCGAAGAGATCGTCACGCGCGTCATCGATCGCGAGCTGGACACTGCCCGGGACACCGTTCTCCGCGGCGTGGAACGACTGGGCGCGGGCCGTCGGGATTCGATTTTCGGCCGGGCGCTCGCCGCCGCCGCGGACAGCTCGGTCGTACCGATCGATCCCCGCGGGCTGACGGGCGATGCCGTGGGCTCGTTGAATGCGCGGCTGCGCTCGGAAATCCTGGCGGAACCGTTTTCCATGGATGAGCCGGTGCCCGACGCGGTGCTGGAGAAAACCGCGCGGACCGTGGCCAGGGAATTCGTTCTGCAGAGGGAACTCGCCTGCCGGGCGTTTCTGGAGGGGGCAGGAGGCGCTGCGATGGCACCCGCCGTCACGGAGCGGATCGCCCACGACAGCATTCCCGCGCCGCTCGCGGCGGCCATGGGTAAATCGCATGCGCGCGTTCTCGGGAGCATGGCGTCGTTGGGCAGGCGTCTCGATGGCCCGCTCCTCCGGGAGGCGCTGTCGGAACTGATGAGCGCCATGGGGCAAGTCGTGGAAGACGCCCGGGCCGTCGGGGACCCGGACCGGGGCGCTGCCGTTCTCAGGAACTGCTGGCGCGTGCTGCTTGCGTGTTCCGCGTCTCCCGGCGGGGGCCTGGCCGGCCGCGTGTTCGAGCGCCTCGCCCCGGAAACAAGCCTGTTGCGGGCGGTGGCCGAGGGGGCGGACTGGTTCGATCGGGAGTTCGGCCGCGCCAATCTGCTGTCGTCGATGTTGAGGACCCTCTTCGAGGCCGCGGGGGAAACGCCCCGTGTGAACGATGCGGCGCCCGCGTTGGGCAGAAGGGGGCCGGAAGCATTGCAGGATGAGGCAATCACCGTCCTGCGCGATCTCGGCATCCCGATTCCGGCGCCGCGCCGCATCGGCGTGCAGAACGATGCCGTGCGGCTGACCGGAGAGGCGCTCGCGCAGATACAGGCCCGGTTGGCCGGGCAGGCCGAGCGTCTGACCAACGGGAAACTCAGCCGTGGCGTGGCGCCGGACAGTCTCGAGGATTTCCGGCACTGCTCCTTCAGTGTCGAACGCAGACCGCTCGCACGGGGTACGCGCAATGCGGTCGAGGCCTTGCGGACCGTCTGCACCGGCCAAGGGGGCCGACTGAACGAGGGCCTGCTGCAAACTGTCTCCGCCCTGACGAACAAGGCCACGTTCGAGGCTGTCGATTCCGTCTGTTTCGACCGGCGGCGACCTGACCGGGCCCTGCTTGGCGGTCGACCTTCCATCGTTTGCTTCACCGGACCGGGATTCGATCTCAGCAGGGACGACCGGGGCGATGTGATCGTCAGGGCACAACGGAAGGCCGAAATCTGGAACTACGCCATAGGCCGCCCCGACGGCTCCGTACATTCGGTGCCGATGGCGCCCGGGCGCAGCAAATTCGATATTGCACTGCGATTGAGAGTCGATGCAGCATCCTGCGAACCGTCCGTCGAAGCCGTCGATCTGGGCTATGCCCTGTCACCTGCGGAAATCGAAGGCAGGGCTGCCGAACCGGCGGAAGCTCCCTTCGGCGTTCGCCTGCCCGCGAACTTCGACCGCGCCGGCGCCGTTTCCCGCCTCGACCAGGAAATAATGTGGCAGCGCGAGGAAATCTACCGAGCGGAGCACGTCGAGCCGAGGTCGCGGAAACGGATCCGCCGCATGCAGGCGGAACTGAGTGCCCGTGAGCTTTCCCGAATGGAGCTTGCCGCCGGCCGCGACCCCAGGGTGGCGCTGCGCGCCGCGGTGGAACAGTCGGGTGCCCGGTACGGTGACAGCCATCATCGCACTCGCGCCCATGTGGACACCCTCGACTATTTCGAAAACGCCGGTGTCTTCGCGTCCGGCGAGGCCCAGGCGAGAAACGTCCCGGCTGCCGCCGATACTTCCGGAGTGCTTGCGGAGTGGCGCGCGCGATTGCGCGCCGTGCAGGCCGCAAGCGCCGCACTGGACCCGCGCTCGCAGGCGGAACGGGAACGGGCCGAGGTATTCGCCGATGCGGAGGCATTCATGCAGCAGGCGATCGTGGAACTTTCTTCGGGCAGGGATCCGCGGCCGGAGTTGCTGCGCCATGCAGCGGAACTGGAAGGGCGACCGCTCAGCGATGGCGCCGGCGCCGCCGGCGAGGCGTCGATGTTGAGGACCATGGCGCGCGAGTACGAGCAATTGCCGTAACGCGCGGCCGGCCGGCTTGCACTGGGGTACGGGGCCGGCCCATGGTCGCGGTGCCGGTGCTCCGCTTGACACGTTCATTCGTTCATAATAGGGCCCGCTCCCGCAAGGGCTTTGCGGCCCCCGGGGGAGAAAGCGGGCAACAACGAAAGACGCGAACCGACACAGATGGCCGAGCGATCCTTTGCCAAAGAAGTCGAGAAGCTGCGCCTTGGCGACGGCGGCGAACTGCATGGCGAGGGGATTCTCGCCGTCACCAAGGCGCTGCTGCAGTCCGGGGTCTCCTACATCGGCGGCTACCAGGGCTCGCCCATCAGCCACCTGATCGATGTGTTCAACGATGCCCGGGATATCCTCGAGGACCTGGGCGTTCGTTTCGAGCAATCCGCGAGCGAGGCGGCCGCCGCCGCCATGCTGGCGGCATCGATCAACTACCCCATGCGCGGCGCCGTGGCCTGGAAGTCCACCGTGGGCACCAACGTGGCCTCCGATGCCCTGGCCAACGTCGCCTCCGCGGGCGTCAAGGGCGGTGCGTTGGTCATCGTCGGCGAAGACTATGGCGAGGGCGCTTCCATCATGCAGGAGCGCTCCCACTCCTTTGCAATGAAATCCCAGGTTTGGCTCCTGGACCCCAGGCCCGATCTCAACAGCATCGCAGAGTTCGTTGAGCAGGGGTTCGAGCTTTCCGAAGCATCGAACACGCCGGTGATGCTGCAGCTTCGGGTGCGTGCCTGCCACGTCACCGGGGTGCTGAAAACGAAAGACAACAGGCGTCCCGGCTTTTCCGCGGCCGATGCCCTCGATGCCCCGGCCCGGGACGTGCAGCGCATCGTGCTGCCCCCGTTCAACTATCAGCACGAAGTGGAGAAGGTGGAGCGGCGCTGGCCTGCCGCGGTGGATTTCATCCGGGAGCGGGCGCTCAACGAGGTGCGGGACGGCGAGCGGGGCGAGGTTGGCATCATCGTGCCCGGCGGTCTCTACAACACCCTGAACCGGGCCATGGAGCATGTGGGCTGCTCCGATGCGTTCGGCAACGCCGCCGTGCCCGTCTATGTCATGAACGTGGTCTACCCGCTGATTGACGGCGAGGTCCTGGACTTCTGCCGGGGCAAAAAGGCCGTTTTGCTCGTGGAGGAGGGACAGCCCGACTATATCGAGCAGAACATCAACAGCATCCTCAAGCGCAACGACGTTCCCACCCGGGTGGCCGGCAAGGACGTGTTTTCCATGGCCGGGGAATACACGTGCGAGCGGATGGAGTCGGGCCTGCGCGAGTTCCTGGGCCGGTGGGCACCGGCCGCCGTCACGGTGCCGCCGCTGAACGTGACGATCGGCGCCGACTTGGAGGAACTGGCACAACTGGTTCCGCCGCGCCCATCCGGCTTGTGTACCGGTTGTCCGGAGCGCCCGTTCTTTTCCGCCATGAAGCTCATCGAGAAGGAATTCGGCGACCTGCAGGTGAGCATGGACATCGGCTGCCACTCCTTCGCCACCGCGGCGCCGTTCAACATCGGCAATACCATCACCGGGTACGGGCTGGGGCCGTCGAGCGCCTCCGCGCTTATGGGGCGCCACGAAAAGCGCGCGCTCTCCATCATGGGAGACGGCGGTTTCTGGCACAACGGCCTGGCGAGCGGTATCGGCAATGCCGTGGAGAACGAGCACGACGGCGTGATCGTCGTCATCGACAACGGCTACTCCGCTGCCACCGGCGGCCAGTGGATCCCTTCCTCCAGGGCGGACGTGGAGAACCGCCGGTACCGCGTTTCCATCGTCGATGCGCTCAAGGGTGCCGGCGTGCGCTGGATCCGGGAAGTGCATACCTACCGCATCCAGGAATCCCTGCACGCGCTCCGCGAAGCCATGACCACGAAAGAGCGGGGCCCCAAGCTCATCGTCGCGGAAGGGGAGTGCCAGCTCAACCGGCAGCGGCGCATCCGCCCCCAGGTGCGGGAACGCCTCAGGCAGAATAAACGCTACGTGCGCGAGCGCTTCGGCATCGATGAGGATACCTGCACGGGCGATCATTCCTGCATCCGCCTGTCCGGCTGCCCGTCGCTGACCATCAGGGACAATCCCGACCCGTTGCGCGAAGATCCGGTGGCCACCGTGGTCAACAGTTGCGTCGGCTGCGGCGTGTGCGGGGAAGTGGCCCACGCGGCCGTTCTGTGCCCTTCGTTCTACAAGGCGGACATCGTCTACAACCCCGGCTTCATCGACCGCGCCCTGGCGGCGGCGCGTTCGTTCGTCATCGGGCGCCTCCAGGCCTGGACC